>CAVAFS010000001.1:0-4716 GCA_963587975.1 Bulleidia sp.
GGATATACCAGTATATTTATTTACCGGTTTTATGGACAGCGGAAAGACTTCCCTGATCACTCAGACCCTTCAGGAAAATGATTTTGGGATCGGCTCCCGCAGTCTGATCATTGCCTGCGAAGATGGCGATGAAGAATACGATGAAGAAGCACTGGCAAAAGACAAAATTACCGTTGTGGCTGTAGAATCGGAAGAAGAGTTCACCGAGGAATATCTGAAAGACTGTGATGACACCATCAAACCGGATCAGGTTTTTATCGAGTATAACGGCACCTGGGAGTCTGCAAAGATTCTGGAAATGAAACTGCCGAAGGGCTGGGAGATCGTACAGTCCCTGGCTACCGTAGATGCTTCTACCTTTGAAATGTATCTGACAAATATGCGTGCCATGATGATGGAGCAGGTGTTCAACACGGATGTAGTTATTTTTAACCGCTGTACCGATGATACACCAAAAGCAAAATTCCGCAGAACCATCAAGGCTGTAAACCGCCGTGCGCAGATCGTATATGAGCGGGAAGATGGAACCATTGATGAGAGCGATGCAGATGAGCTTCCATACGATCTGGATCAGGATGTGATCGAGATCACCGATGCAGATTACGGTATTTTCTATCTGGATGTACAGGATAACCCTCAGAAGTACGAAGGCAAGACCATTCGTTTCCTGGGACTTGTATACAGACCGGACAAATTCGGTAAAAAACCGATGATGGTACCGGGACGTTTTGCCATGACCTGCTGTGCAGAGGATATTCAGTTTATCGGCCTGAAATGCAAATATGACAAGGCCATGGAGATTCCGCATAAATCCTGGATTTATATTACCGCAGAGATTCATAATGAGTTTGCGAAAGAATATCGTGGAAAAGGCCCGGTTCTGTACGCAAAAGAAGTGGTAAAAGCAGAAGAACCGGAAGACAGTCTTGTATACTTCTCATAAAATGTGAGAAAAATCAGAAAACTGATTGACAAAACTTCAAGAATGTAATAGACTAAAGCACATATAAGAAAACAAGTTGAAACCGTTGAAAAAGAGTAGTAGGCTGGAGACAGAAATGTCGACCCGATTTTCAGAGAGCTGCCGTTGGTGTGAGTGCAGTATGAGGAGAAAGCTGAATGGACTTTTGAGGGCTGCCTGAAATGGATTTGAGAGTAGGGTATGCCGGGAGCCGAACCCGTTATCCAGTCGGTATGTATGAATACGTACATAATTAGAGTGGGCGTCACGCCAATTTGAGTGGTACCGCGATAATAATTCAGTTTATTACCGTCTCAGGATAAGTTTATCCTGGGACGGTTTATTTTTTATGAAGAGGAGAGTAAAAAGATGAAAAAGAGATTTTTAGCAATGGCACTTGGATGCGCAATGGCAGTAACAGTTCTGGCAGGTTGCGGTGGACAGTCAAACGATCAGAAGGATGCAGGAAACACTGCTTCTGCAACAGAAGAAAATGCAGACGGCAAAGTTTATCAGGTAGGAATCGTTCAGTATGTTGACGATGCTTCCTTAAACCAGATCGTAAAAGCCGTAAAAGAAGAGCTGGATGCAAAAGGAAAAGAACTTGGCGTGACATTTGATTACGCAGATCACACATATAACGGTCAGGCAGATGCGACAGTTATGAATCAGATCGCAAGTGACCTGATCAATGATGGCGTAGATGCCATCGTTCCGGTAGCTACACCGGTTGCAATGGTAATGCAGGCAGCAACAGAAGAGACACAGACACCGGTTGTATTTTCCGCAGTATCTGATCCTGTTATCACTGGTCTGGTAGACAGCATGGAGAAACCGGGCAGCAATATCACAGGTACTTCCGATATGCTTGATACCGATGCAATCATGGATCTGATGCTTGCAGCAAATCCGGATGTGAAAAAAGTAGGTCTGCTGTATGACAAAGGACAGGATTCTTCCACACAGCCGATCATAGATGCAAAAACATATCTGGATGGAAAAGGCATTGAATATGTAGAAAAAACAGGTACAACAAACGATGAGATTTCCCTTGCAGCAGATGCTCTGATCGCTGCAGGCTGCGATGCAGTATTCACACCAACCGATAACACCGTTATGACAGCAGAACTTGCTATTTTTGAAAAATTCCAGGATGCAAAAATTCCGCAGTACTGTGGCGCTGATTCCTTTGCATTAAACGGTGCGTTCTGTGGATATGGTGTAAACTACGAAGAACTTGGAAAAGCAACCGCAGATATGGTAGTAGACATTCTGGTAAACGGTGCTGATCCGGCGACAACTCCGGTAAAAACAATGAACAATGGTATCGCAACCATCAATACAGACACAGCAGCAAAAATCGGTCTGGATTACAGCATGTTTGCTGATATGTGTGAGCAGGTAAAAGAAACAACAACTGCTCAGGAATTTGAATAAAACAAATAATCAGGAGTATAAATCATTATGTTGTCATCAATTTTTACAGTCTCTCTGGCGCAGAGTGCCATTGAGCTGGGATGTATCTACGCGCTGGTAGCGCTGGCGCTGTTTGTATCATTCTCGATTTTAAATATTGCGGATCTGTCTACGGACGGCTGCTTTACCCTTGGCTGTGCCGTGTGCGCCATGGTAACGCTGCAGGGACATCCGTTCCTCGGACTGTTGGCAGCCATGGGAGCAGGTGTGGCTTCCGGATTTGTAACCGCATTTTTACAGACCCGTCTCGGTGTGGAATCTATTCTGGCCGGTATTATTGTAAATACCGGTCTCTACACCATCAATATTGCAGTGATGGGATTTTCTTCCACCATCAACCTGTTTGCCAACGATACGATTTTTACATTGGCAAAAGACAAAATCGGTGGAAACTGGTATGAGATCATTGCAATCCTGATCGTGATTGTGATCGTGGCATTATTACTTATTTTGTTCCTTGGAACACGTCTGGGACTGTCCATCCGTGCAACCGGAGATAACCCGTTTATGGTGCGTGCTTCCTCCATCAGCCCGGTGTTTACTATTACCGTCGGTCTGTGTGTGGCAAATGCAATGACAGGTCTTTCCGGCGGATTGCTGGCTCAGTATCAGCGTTCCTGTGATATCAATATCGGAACCGGTCAGGTGACCATTGCACTGGCCAGCCTGATCATCGGCGAGACACTGGTGGGAAAAGGACATGTGGCAAAACGTGTATTTGGCGTTATCCTCGGAAGCTGTCTGTACCGTTTTATCGTGGCCATCGCACTTCGTTTCAATGTGCCGGCAGAATGCCTGAAACTGGTATCATCCATCATCGTAGCAGTAGCGATTTCTCTGCCGTATCTGAAACAGAAAGCGGCGTTTGCAAAAATCAAACGTGCGGCCATCGCAAAAAGAAAACGGGGAGGTAGTCTGTAATGCTCCAGTTAATTGATATATCAAAAACATTTAATCCGGGAACGGTAAATGAGAAAAAAGCATTGTCCCATCTGAATCTTCAATTGGAAGATGGTGATTTCGCGACCATTATCGGAAGTAACGGTGCCGGAAAATCAACGATGTTTAACGCGATTTGTGGAACGTTTTTTGTGGATGAAGGTGCAGTGATCTTAGATGGCGCAGATATTACATATGAAAAAGAGCACAAGAGAAGCAAGTACATCGGACATCTGTTTCAGGATCCGATGAAGGGTACCGCTCCGAATATGAGTATCGAGGAGAATCTGGCACTGGCTTATCTGAGAGCTTCTTCTGCAAAAGGAAAGTTTTTCAGTAGGATTTCCCAGAAAGAGAAGCAGATGTTCCGTGAAAAACTTGCACTGCTGGACATGGGACTGGAAGACCGGATGAAAAATCCGGTGGGACTGCTTTCCGGTGGACAGCGTCAGGCACTGACCCTGCTGATGGCAACCGTGGTAACGCCAAAGATTTTACTTCTGGATGAGCATACCGCAGCATTAGATCCGGCAACGGCGGAAAAAGTGCTGAACCTGACAAAACGGATCGTGGCAGAAAACAAGATCACCTGTCTGATGATCACACACAACATGCAGTCGGCACTGGAACTTGGTAACCGTACGCTGATGATGAACTCCGGTGAGATTGTTCTGGATGTAAAAGAAGAAGAACGTAAGGGCCTGACAGTTGCAGATCTTCTGGAAAAATTCAAAGAAGGCGTAGGTGCGCAGTTAGACAACGACCGTATTTTGTTATCTTAATGATGCATAGAAAAAAATAGAAACAGTTATTGTTGAAATGACAGTATAGGGAAGGTATTGAATATTTAAAACAACATAATGATAGAAAAAAGAACCCGAATCCATGTGATTCGGGTTCTTGTCATATTCAATTGTTTTAACCAGATTGAACGAAATTATTTAGCAGCTTCCGGTAAAAGGATTACTAACATCTGAGCTGTTGTTGTTCCGATATTTGTAACGCTCTTTTTGGAGTGCGGAGCGATATGTACGCTGTCGCCTGCTTCCAGAACTGTCTCAACACCGTCATCGCCTTTGAATAACATTGTACCTTCAACGATGTAGTAGATGGACTCCATAGCGTTGTCAGCAAACTCTGTGCCGCCGCCGCTTGGAAGGAAATGAGAAAGACCATTGATCAGTCTTCCGCCATCGATGTCCTGCGGATCATGAAGTCTGCATAATTTGCACTCTTTGTGTCCCGGTGCCTCGTAAGTATAATAAGCGTCTTTTTTGGTAATTTTGTAGCCAGCCATAGTATAAGACCTTCCTTTCTTTTCTGACATTTTTTACAAACAC
>CAVAFS010000002.1:0-2075 GCA_963587975.1 Bulleidia sp.
ATATGGCACCTCCTATTTATCATTACTCGCCAATTTTGGTGCTGCATATTATGCAGTCTTTTACCTCATTGCGCGGCATCTCTAATATAATAGCAGACAGTTTTTATTCTGTCAACTGTTCTGCTAAACTTTTTTCAACTTTTTTTCTCGTGAGTTCCACGAGGTTCAATCTGGTCATATCAACGACCTGAACCGGTACGGAATCATTTCGCACACAGTGCCGCAGATGTTCCATGACGGTATGCTGATCCTCTTCTCGCTCCAGATTGATAAAATCAATGATCACGATACCGGATATATTGCGCAGACGCAGCTGTGCGGCAGTTTCTTCGGCCGCTTCCAGATTGATTTTCAGGAAATGCTCCTGCCGGTCTTTTTTTGTCACGCTTTTTCCGGTATTGACATCCACGACAGTCAGCGCTTCCGTCGGTTCAATAACCAGATAGCCGCCGGATTTCAGCCAGACTCTTTTCTGCAAAGCATCTTCTGTCTGTTTGTTCAGATTATAAAGTGCTGCCAGCGGAAGTAGCTTATCTTCGTACAGCCGAAGTGGAATCTGTGCAAAAGCCGGATCCTGCTCCTGCTGCTGGCGGATTTCCTCATAAACTTCCGGCAGATCCGTCACAATTTCCGTAAAGCCTTCCTGATAGCTGTTCATCAGATAATTCATATAACTTTCCGGTGTACGGCTGACACAGGAAAAACAGGTGCGCATGGATGCGGTACGACAGATGTTCTGCAGCCGTTCTTTCAACTGATGTAACTCTGTGAGCAGCACATCTGCAGACACCTCTCTGGCATTTGTACGGACAATGATGCCAAAGGAACCATCCCATTCCGGTTCCAGCAAGGTCCGGAGCTGTTCTTTTTCCGGTTTTGTCAGTTTGGAAGAAAAACCGATTCTGCAGTCACCACTGGTCAGAACCAGATAGCGGCCGGTCAGGTTCAGATTACCGGACACGGTCGGTGCTTTTGTTTTTACACTCTCCCGTGTCACCTGTACCAGAAGTTCCTCTCCCTGCACCAGTTTTTTTGCGGAAATCTTTTTCACAAAAATCGGTTCCGCTTTTTCAGCCATGGAATAATAGCAGGAAAGTCCAGGCTTGATCTCAATAAAAGCCGCCTGGATGTTTGGTACGATTTTCTGTACCCGGCCCACATAAATATTTCCAAGAATGGATTCCTGACCGATTTTTCGACACCGTACTTCCAGCAAACGGCGTTCCGATACGGTAGCACACAGGCGTATCTGACTGTCACAGATAGAGGTATCTGTGATAATGACTTTATGATTCAATGTTGTCACCTGCCTGATACAGCGGTCTTAAGCCCTCTTCTGTGCGCTCATAGGTTTCTACTCTGTGAATCTGCATATTAAACGGCTCATAGGTTTTTCCAAAATACTGATAAAAATCCTGTAAGACAAGTTCTGGTTTAATATTATCGGTACTTCCGGTGGAAAGCTGCAGGAAAAATCCCTGCCAGCCAAGTTCCTTTAAGTCACAAGGACTGAACTGATAAATCAGCGGTTTGATATCAATGACACGCTCGCTCTTTTTCGTCTGCTTTGTCACTTCAATGGTATCCCGTTCTTCATAATACTGTTGGATTTTTTCTTCCAGTTCTTCCTGTGTAAAATCAACCTGATTTTTAAAATATACAATGTAATCTGCTGCTGCTACGGAAGTCATCGCTTTTTTTGTATCCTGACGCAACGCAACATATTCTGTGATTTCGATACCATCTACCATAACCGCATTCAGCGCATCTCTGGATTCGTCAGTGGATTTTGTAGAATGTACCTCAATATCCAGATACTCGCCGTCACTGGTGATGCCGACACCCAGAGGAGCCGCAAAAGACATGATCTGGTGCGGGGAAAATCCCTCGGAATAGGCAATATCGATATTGGCGCGGCGCATGGCTTTCTGAAAATAACGCATGATATCCAGATGTCCGATAAAACGCATGACACCATATTTCCGGAATTTAATTCTTATTCTCATAGCATACGCCTCCTTTGTATTTCATCGCTCCGCAGCCGGCGCATTTCTGACGGCAGTTCGGAGTAACGG
>CAVAFS010000003.1:0-2638 GCA_963587975.1 Bulleidia sp.
AGATTAGCAAGACTTGCAGCAGTTGTAATGTCCGTAATGATGATCGGATCATTAGCAGCATGTGGCAGCGGGGACGGGGATTCCAGCGACGGCGGCAGCGCATCCAAAGGTTCATCAGGAGATACGATCAAAGTTGGTATCGTTATTCCGGAGACCGGAGCACTTGCAGCATTTGGTGCAGGTACACAGGAAATGACACAGTACGCACTGGATCAGATCAATGAGGCAGGCGGAATTGAAGTTGACGGAGCTACAAAGAAATTAGAACTGGTAGTTGCCGATTCCGAGTCTAATGCAACAAAAGCATCTGAGGCAGCAAACAACCTGATTTCCAGCAAAAACATTGATATCATGATCACATCTCATACAGCAGATACAACTGTTCCGGTTGCAGCAGCTTGTGAGAGAGCAGGCGTTGTATGTTTATCCGTTGATACACCGGATGAGGCATGGGCAACATCTGATTACAAATACAGCTACCACGCAGGATTCAATACAGAGAACGAGCTTTCCTGCTTCAAGGATGCATGGGATGCAGCAGGCATCGCAGGCGGCAAAGTTGGTGTAATGCACGCTACAGATACAGAGGGTCAGACAATGATCAACGCAATTTCTGATTTCGCAAACTCCAACGGTTACGAAGCTTATGATCCGGGTGCTTACACATCTGGCGCAACAGATTATACATCTATCATCAACAACCTGAAAAAAGAAGGTTGTGACGCAGTTGTCGGCGTTATGCTTACCTCTGACTTTGGTACATTCTATTCACAGCTGAAATCTTCCGGATATATGCCGAAGGTTTGTACCGTAGCAAAAGCTACACTGTTCAAAGAGGACGTTGATTCTGCAGGTGCTAACGGCTTAGCTGACGGACTTTGCTCCGAGGTTTGGTGGACACCGGATCATCCATATACATCTTCCATCTCCGGACAGACATGTAAAGAGATCGGTGATAAATGGATGGAGCTGACAGGCGACAAATATGCACCGGCTACCGCAGGTTATGATTACGCAAACGTAGAGATCCTTTACAACGTACTGAAAAATGCAGGATCCCTGGATGCAAAGAAACTTTGTGCAGCAGCAGACGAACTTGACGTTGATACAATTATCGGTAATGTAAACTACAATGAGAAACATTACTCCGTTCAGAGCCTTGTAACAGGTCAGTGGACATACAATGATGACGGAACATGGACACAGAACATCATTGCAAATACACAGGTTCCGGATTGCCCGGTTACATCTGAACTCAGAATTCTGGAGTAATCAAGCTTCAGTAATGTAACGGAACACGATCAGGAAGAGTCCTGATTAGATAAAAGGAGGTAACCGTCGGAAACGTAATGTGCTTTCTGACGGTTATTCTTCTCTCAAGAGAAATTTGACAGGGAGGTATAGGGTTTTGAGTGCAATCTTAACGGTAAAAGACCTGGGCATCTCATTCGGAAGCAACCACGTATTAAAAAGTATCAATTTTGAACTTGGTGAGAATGAGGTACTTGGTGTGATCGGACCAAACGGTGCAGGAAAGACAGTTATGTTGAACATCCTGACCGGTATTTTAAAACCAACCAGCGGCACCATGATTTTTGATGGAAAGGATATCGCACACGAGGGTGTGACAGAGCGATGCCGCGGCGGTATCGGAAGAACCTTCCAGGTACCGAGACCATTTGAACAGATGACCGTATTTGAAAATATTATGGTTGGCGGTGTATTCGGAGCAGGCATGTCCGAAGCACAGGCAAAAGAGAAAGCCCTTGAAGTAGCGAAAATTATTAAACTGGACGATAAATTAGATCTGTTTGCAGGAAAACTCGGACTGTTAGACCGTAAACGTCTCGAAATCGGACGTGCACTGGCTACCGAGCCGAAAATCTTACTGCTGGATGAGGTTGGTGGTGGTCTGACAGAGTCTGAGGTAGGACTGATCATTAATCTGGTAAAAGAGATCAAACAGAAAGGTGTCAGCGTAATCTGGATCGAGCATATCATCCGTACCATGCTGGAAGGAACCGACCGTGTTATGCTTCTGGCTGACGGCGTGGATGTCATCACCGGAAAACCGCTGGAAGTTATGAACTCCAAAGAAGTAAAACGAGTATACATGGGAGGAGGAGACGACGAATGAGTTTGTTAGAAGTAAACCACATTGACGTTCATTACGGAGATTTCCTTGCTCTGAAAGACGTATCAATTAATGTAGAACCAGGTACCATCGTATCCCTGATCGGAGCGAACGGTGCCGGAAAATCCACAATTATGAATACAATCTGTGGATTAAATAAACCGACAAAAGGTGAAATTATTTTTGACGGACAGAATATTGCAGGCAAAAAACCAAATCAGATCGCACGCCTTGGTCTTTCCATGGCACCGGAAGGAAGCCACTGCTTTGAGCGAATGACCGTACAGGATAACCTTCTGATGGGCGCTTATCTGGCAAAGAAAGATGAGCGTATGGAGCGTCTGGAAAATGTATATAAACTGTTCCCAATCCTGAAAGAGAAAGCAAACCAGATGTCAACTTTCCTTTCCGGTGGACAGAGACAGATGCTTGCCATCGGTCGTGGAATTATGACACAGCCAAAGATTCTTCTCTGTGATGAGATTTCTCTGGGCCTTGCACCGG
>CAVAFS010000004.1:0-5060 GCA_963587975.1 Bulleidia sp.
GTATAACATTGCAGTCTCAGAAACACAACGACACATAGCAAAATATATCCTATAGTAAAATATAAAAATGTGCTATCACAACCTTTATAACCAAAGCTGTAAATAGCACATTTTCACTTATAGCATATATTCAATGCTTGCGAATGAATTATCTTATTACTTCTTTTTATTTACTGATTTCATCCGTCTCAATGATAAACCGTACGCTTCCACTCTGTCCTTCCTTTAAACCGGAAAAACTTTGATAAGCGCCGTCTGCCTCTTTCAGTGCCCGTATCTGTGTCAGAACATTCTGCAGATCATCTCCTGCCAGATCAGCAATCTTCTGAACGCCTTCTTCATCGAACGTAATCATGCCTTTCTGCAGTGCCTGCAATCCTTCGGTCAGAGCTGCGCATCCCTGCACCAGACTGTCACCGCTGCCAGCAAGCTGTCCGCTTCCGGTACGCAGCGCTGCAATGCCGTCGGACAGCTGACCAACACCGCTATTAAAAGCAGTCACGCCTTCTTTTAACTGTGCGCTTCCGGCGGACAACTGGCGAATGCTGTCTGCCAGCGTGCTGATCTGTCCCAGTCCATCGGATACGGCTGCCGCACCACTTTGCAGCGCTGCGGTATTTTCTTTCAGAGCCGCTACGCCGCTCTGTAATGTGCCGATGCCCTGATCTACTGCTTTCACACCGTCAGTGTACTGCCTGATATAGTTCTGCAGCGTCTCACTTCCGCTTAACAGCTGTCCGGCTCCGTCAATCAGTTTGTCCGATGCATCCTGAAATTTGTCTGCAGAGTCCTTTAAATCATCCAGATCCTTCAGGTCATCTTCTTCCAGATCTTTAAACAGTCCATTTGTCACCACCGTTGCGGTAAAATCAAGCTGAAAATCGGTTGCATCTGCCTGAATCTCTACATAATCCGGGATTTCCACATCTTTTGTTGCCTCATAGTCGGTCAATTTGAGGCTCTCCTGCAAGCCCGGAAATGCATAACCTACCACCACAGTCTGACCATCCATGTCCACCAGTTTTCCATTTTTCACCTGAATGTTGGAAAAATGATCTTCGGAAAGCATCACGGTCGATAACACCGCAAACGGTGTTACAGTCTCCACATCTTTTCCCTTTACCTGAACCGTCTGTGACGTCTGATTTTCATACTGAAAACGAATCGTCACTTTTCCGCTTTTTCCTGCCAGCTTCTCCGGCTCGATCTCCTTTCCATCCAGGAAATACTGAATGTCCGTTTTCACCGGAAGTTCTTTGTCTGTGGTGCCTTCATAGGAAATATCTTCGCCTTTGTTTTCCCAGGTCAGTGCATTGCCCTTCTGGGTATATTCTTCCTCGCCTTCGGTATTTTTAATGTCTTTCAGATTCGACTGATCTTCTATGGTTTTGCCCTCACCCGGATTTTTCAAAACATCTTTCACCGTCACTTTGCGCGCCGTTCCATCTGCATTGGCCTTCACGTACACGGTTTCCGCCTTATCTACCTGATCGGCCTGAGAGTCTGTTACTCCGTCATTGTCAACGGAATCTTTCTCAGAATCAGCTGTAGCAGACGCATCCTGTTTGACCGTATCTGTACTAATTTCTGTGTCTGTTCCCGTATTGTTTTGTTTATTCTCCGCATACGCCGGCACAAGCAGGCACACCACAAGCACCATGACCATAGCTGCTGCTGTAATGCCTTTTTGCCGGAAATAACGTCGCTCCCATTGCGGGATTTTTTTCTTTGACGTATGCGTATCTATCTGTCGAAACAGCTTCTTTTTCATATGCTCCCTCCATTCTGCACAACCATTCTAAAAAACATCTCATCTTTCTCTGTTCTGAATTGTGCACCAAATTTCACATTCTTTCTATCGAAATCCACGATTCATATTTTTACTCTACATTCTTCAACGCGGTATCCATCGGCACTTTGCGGATTCTGCGATATTCGATCATCGCCACCACCGCATAACTGCAGATGCCAAGCACAAACATTTCCACATATATTTTCGGATCCAGATAAAAACTGATCCAGCCGGTCATGCTCTGCATTACGATTTTGATGATCACCTTCATAAGCATCGTTTCAATCGGCAGACTGATCAGCAAAAATGCTGCCACAACCACAGAGGTTGACATCAGATACAGACGGCTAATCTCCCGGTTTGTATAACCCAGAATTTTTACCATGGAAATGGACTGCGCATTTTTCTCAATAATGATCTTGGACAGCAGATAAATCAGAACGACAAACATCACAATGGCAAATCCGTCCACCAAATACATCATACTTCCCATGGATACCATGAGCTGGCGGCTGACTTTGGTCAGCGCGTCCACATCTATGACAGAACCAATGTATTTCTCATCGATATCTGTGATCTCCGTGTCTGACAGATATCCGCAAAAATAATCGTCCCCCAGATCAAAGGTCTGATTTAATGCTTTCTGTGGCATAAATACGGCAATTCCCGCTTCATATGGATAGATGCCTTCTACGGTAAATTCATAAACATTATCACCATACGGCTCTTTTAAGGAAATCGTGTCCCCGATCATCAGATCGTATTTTTCCGCATAAGCGGACGATATGTATACATTTGGTACATTATCTGCATTTGCAATAGAGTCATTGTCCGCATTATGATCCGAAGCAGTATCTGTATTTACATCTGAATTGCTATTTTGGCCTGTAATCAATGCATCTACTGTAGTATCCTCCGAAAAATCAATCGGAATATAACGGCTGTTGTCCGCCACGCCATAGATGGTCACGCTATCTTTCTTTCCGGTACTCATACTCTGTTCCAGCGCATAGGCACTGAATTTCTCCGCATCCGCATTGTCCGTCTCCACCGCCTTGGAAAACAGCAGCATCTGCACCATACTCTCTAATTTGTGTTCCTCATCCATCGCTTCGATGGGCACCTGAAGCATGTACTGATAATTGCACAGCATTTGCTTCGGAATGGACTCCTGATAGTGATTCAGGATGGATGGGAAAATCAAGCCGAACATCAGCAGCATATTTGCAAAAATAATACCGATAAACAACACCACATAATTGCTCATATTCTGAAACAGCACACGGATCTGAAACCGGCTGAAAAACGGCAGTTTCGGACTCAGCGGCACGATCTTGCGCTGTTTTTTACCGGACAGATCTCGCCGCAGGAATTTCAATGGTCCCAGCTGCAGTTTTTTCCGGAGAACCACATAATTGACCACAAGCATAATGATGATCGGCACAATTGTCGTCAGCACAAACGCATCCGCACTCCATATAGTTTCGTATGTCGGCAGGCTGTAGCTTCCGTAATACATGCCCGCGCATACCTTTTTCAACACCGTATAACCAAGAATATTTCCGATCACAGCACTAATGGCCGTCACGATAATTGGCATTGCCATATAATGGCGGATCAGTTCATTCCGTGTATAACCGGAAGCACGCAGCGTACCAATGACGCTGGCTTCTTTTGAAATCGTATTGCTGATGGTAATGCCAAATACAAAGGCCAGAATCGCAATGACAATGTAAAGCAGTGCAATGATCATCGTCCGATCGCCGCCCATATCGTCGCCGGTAAAATGAATGGCCTGGTTCTGATACTGCGGGATAAAACTCTGCAGCGCTACTTCCGCATTCAGGTTTTTCATCAGATCCTCTGACATGTCTTTTTCTTCGGCATCGTCCGCCGGCGCGGTATTGTATTTCCAGGAATAATCGTAAACAAGATCCTCGGTTGAAAACGCATCCAGTCCACCTTCCGGTATAATTGCCACACCGAATTTTACCGAATCAAACATGGTATCGTTATTATCCTGAAACAGACAGCTGTAATCCGGTAATGCCACCAGACCTACGATCTTCCAACTGCGTCCACTCGTTGTTTCGTCTGAATTGTCCTCTGCATTATTTTCTGAATCTGCTTCATCTGTTGTTCCCGTCTTGCCTGATTTCTCGGAAATGGTGTCTCCGACCTTCAGATCATTATTCTCTGCATACATACGGTCAATGGCGATCTCATCCGCGGTCTCCGGCATTTTGCCCTCCATCAGACACACCGTATTCACCTCGGAACGGTTTTCAAACACACGCAAGGTCGTGTCGTTGCTTAGGCTCCGCTCCGTATAAAAATTATCATAAACCGTAATTCCAAACTCCTGCACCGAACGTTCCTGCGCCTTGTTCATCTTTTTCTTCGTCTGGAAATTACCATCTTCGATATTGTATTTCGTAAAGCCATCGTTATAGGCTTTCAACATACTTCCGTCTGCCACCAGGAAACCGGATACAAAACTGATGGTTCCCGCCAGAAGCAGAAAAATGACGGCATATTTACCAAATTCACTTTTCAGCTCCCGCAGCAGACGCTTCCGCAATGGATTTTTCACCTGTCAATCCTCCCTATTATTCAAGAATGCCCCTCACCACCTATAGATGTGGCATCATCTCTCATCTGATCTATTTACCATTCCAGATCTTCCGCCGGAACACGCTGTTCATTGCAGTAGCTCTTTCGGATCATGCCGTCACGCAAACGCACCACCCGGTCGGCCATATCCTTGATGGCATCGTTGTGGGTAACCATAACGGTGGTATTTCCGTATTTCTGATTTACCGTCTCAATCAGCTTCAAGATTTCCTTGGATGTCTTGTAATCCAGTGCGCCCGTCGGCTCATCACAGAGCAGAATATCCGGATTTTTTACAATGGCACGGCCAATGGCTGTACGCTGCTGCTGACCACCGGAAAGCTGATTCGGGCGTTTTCCCTGATGTTCGTAAAGGCCCAGGGTATGAAGCAGTTCATCCACATCTAACGGGTGTTCCCCAAGGTATGCGCCAACCTCGATATTTTCCCTTACCGTCAGATTTGGGATCAGATTGTACATCTGAAACACATAGCCAAGATGCCGTCTGCGGTAATCTGTCAGCTGTTTTTCCTTCATTGCTTCCATCGGCTCTCCGGCGATGATTATACTGCCCGCGTCTGCCTGATCAATGCCGCCCAAAATATTTAATAATGTTGATTTTCCGGAGCCGGAAGGACCAAGGAGTACACAAAAC
>CAVAFS010000005.1:0-6565 GCA_963587975.1 Bulleidia sp.
GATACAAAAATGTGAATATTTCAAGAAATTTTTATGAAAAAAAGAAAAATATTGATTTTTACATCTTCCATACCTATAATAAAGTAGATATATTATGTGATGAAAATAATGGAGGATATATGAAAAGCAGAATGACAGCTAAGAAAAAACTGGCAGGTTCCTGTCTGGCTCTGTGCCTGACCGGTGCACTAGCCTGGAACATGGGAGGGGTAACTGCCCTGGCAGCACCTTCTTCCGGCACTGCCATCAATGATAATACAGTTGTACGTGAAGAAATTAAAGGAAATGCAGTAGGTTCTCTTTCTGCAAACCAGGAAGTGCAGATTCGTGGAGAGCAGACAGCAGATGACGGATATACCTGGTATGAGGTTTCTTTTGAATGGAATGGCCAGGAGACAGACGGATGGGTAAGAAGTGATTTGATTTCATCCGGAATAGGAACAGCTGCAGATACAGCGGAGGGAGACAATGCGGAAGCCAATCATGATGATGAGGTGGTTCCGATCAGCCTGGAAGATGAGTCACAGCCGGTGGTTGACGGCTTCCAGATCAATGGTGTAACGTATGAAATTGCAGATAGCTTTCCGGCAGACCAGATCCCATCAGGATTTTCTGCGACAACGATTACATATGCAGGTGCAGAAGTACCGGCAGCGCAGATGGAAAACGGTGCGCAGGTATTTTTGTTATATTTGCAGAATACTGCAGATACACAGCAGAAAGGTGTATTTGTCTATGATACAGAGCGTGATGAGGCAATCCCGTTTGTGAGTATTGCACAGCAGGATTCCTTTGTAGTAGTAACCAATGCTCCGACAAGCGTGGCAGAGCAGGTGTCCGGCAGATATCAGGTGACACAGTGTACCTTTGAAAACGGAAGCATCATGGCTTATCAGGCTTCTGATTCGGATGATACGGTAGCCGCAGATGTATCCGCTTCTGAATTTTATTATGTATATGGCACTTCCAGCAGCGGACAGAGTGGCTGGTATGTATATGATTCCGTAAATCAGACTTTGCAGCGCAGCATGGCAAATATGCAGTATGATGGCAGTGCCGCACAGGATGACACAGCAGACAAAAAGACAGCGTCAGGATTTGACATGGACAGCATGACACGTATGATCACAGCAGGAGTGGGAATCGTGGCATTGTTACTGCTGATTCTTCTGATTGTGATGTCTGTCCGTTATCGCCGTCTGCGCAGATATCTGGATAACGAAGTTGGTTCAGATGATGATATGGATTATGAAGAGACACCGACAAAGACTTTTGCGGTAGAGTTAAAAGGCAGCAAGGTGGATGTCCTGGATCTGGACAGCGAGATTGAGAAAATTGATGCAAAGCATCCAGAGACAAAAAAAGCAAGACCGGAGCAGAAAGAGCCGGTACAGGAAGCTTTGCCAAAGAAAGAGAAAAAGCAGGAAAAAGAAACTGCCACAAAGAAAGCTCAGCCAGAAAAACAGTATGTTGAAAAACAGCCTAAGAAGGAAAAACAGCCAGAGATTCCGGCAGAACCGAAAAAGGAAGCACCGGTTGAAATCGTAGAAGAAATTGAGGCAGAGGTCAAACTGGATACATCGAAAGCAACGGAGAATAATCCGGACACAGAACAGCTGGTTGCGGATCTGAAAAAACTGATCCAGGAAGTGGAGAATTCATCCAAAGAAGAAAAAGCACCGGAAGAAGAATTTATTGAAGAGGAAGAGCCGGTATTTTTTGATGAAGAGGAAGAGACAGAAGAACCTGCCCCAAAACCGAAAAAGAAAGAGAAAAAGCCAAAGAAAGATTCCTGGGATGATATTGAATTCCTGTAAAAAATAGCATAAAGACCACAGATATAAGACCAAAATCGGTCAGATATCTGTGGTTTTTCTTTTTCTGTTGACAGAAAACATAGGGTGTTATATCATCGTTATAACAGTCTCTGATTCGGTACGGGACTGGATAGGGTTTAGCAATTACAGGCAGGTCTGTGGGGTGGTAGTCCAGGCCGTAGAAACATGGAAGGATAGGTTCACAAATGACAATTGAGGTTGATTTTAACAGTGACGAAGCGCTGTACATACAGTTGCGGAATCAGATTATTTATGGTATTGCAACAAGACAGTATCATGAAGGTGATGCACTGCCGTCTGTTCGACAGCTGGCAGATGAGATCGGTATTAATATGCATACCGTAAATAAGGCATATTCTGTTTTGCGGCAGGAAGGGCTACTCCGTCTGGACAGACGCCGTGGCACCATCATTGCGCTGGATATTGACCGGTTAAAAGCAGAAGAAGAAATGCGGGATAGTCTGCGGGTCGTACTTGCCCGCGGTTTTTGCAAAGGTATTACCCGCGCAGAAGTCCACGAACTCGTGGATGAGATTTTTGATGAGTACGAGGAGTAGTTGGAGGAAGTAATATGCAGTATAAAGGATTTACCAGACAGGCCCGCAAAGCCATGCGTCTGGCCAAGCAGCTGGCGGAGCAGGAAAAACAGACCCGCATGGGAAGTGAATATCTGTTGGCGGGACTTCTGCTGGAGGAACACGGCGTTGCAGCTCAGGTGTTGCAGCAGTTATCGGTAAATCGTGAGGATATTCTGGCTATGATCCACGAGATCGCGCTGCCGGGAGAGACGGAGGCAGAACCGGAAGAAGAGTTCCTTACACCGGAGAGCCAGGAGATTATTGATGAGGCTTACGCAGTTGCGGAGCGGTTTGATAGTGAAGAAGTGGGAACGGAGCATCTGCTTTTTTCCATTATGGAGCATCGGACCAGTGCGGCCGCACGGCTTCTGATCGCCATGAATGTCAATCTGGGAAAGGTATATACCGATATTTTGACTGCCATGGGCAAAGAAAGCATGTATTCCAGAGAGGAAAGTAAGCAGTTTCGCACCGGAAAACGTGCGGAAGCAGGAAAAAATACACTGATCGATACGTATACCACGGATCTGACGGCCCGTGCGGCAAATGGTGAGCTGGATCCGTTGATCGGCCGTATGGAGGAGCTTCAGCGTCTGATCCAGATTCTGAGTCGCCGGGGAAAAAATAATCCGTGTCTGATCGGAGAGCCGGGCGTGGGAAAAACCGCCATCGTGGAAGGTCTTGCAGCCCGTGTAGCAGCAGGAGCAGTTCCGGAGCATTTACAGGATAAAAGGATTCTGACACTGGATATTTCCGGCATGGTAGCCGGTACAAAGTACCGCGGTGAATTTGAGGAACGAATCAAAGGTATCATGCAGGAAGTGCAGCAGGCAGGAAATGTGATCCTGTTTATTGATGAGCTGCATACGATCATCGGTGCCGGTGGTGCGGAAGGTGCGCTGGATGCGTCTAATATCATGAAACCGGCATTATCCCGGGGGCTGATCCAGATCATCGGTGCCACGACCATTCAGGAATACCGCAAGCACATTGAAAAAGATGCTGCACTGGAACGTCGTTTTCAGCCGGTGACAGTAGAAGAACCGAGTATGGAACAGACCGTGGAAATTTTGCGTGGTCTGCGGCCACAATATGAAAAACATCATCATGTGACGATCACAGAGGACGGTCTGCGGGCGGCAGCAGAACTCTCCGAGCGTTACATTAACGACCGTTTTCTGCCGGATAAAGCGATTGACCTGATGGATGAAGCTGCGTCAAAAGCACATGTGGGAACATTGGATAAACCGGTGCAGTTAGAGCAGATGAAGACAGAACTGTTTGACATGGATGCGCAGCTGGAAGATGCTATCGTAGCAGGTGACCTGGCGCAGGCAGGAGAAATCCGCCGGGAAAAACAGCAGAAACAGGACATCTACGACACTGCACTTGCCAGATACCGTCGCAGCATGCGCAATAAAAAGATTCTGGTTGGCGAAAACGAGGTGGCAGATGTGGTGTCCGATTGGACCCATATTCCGGTAAAACGTCTGACAGAGGGCGAGGCAGCTCGTCTGCAGCGTCTGGAAAAAGCACTGCACAAACGTGTCATTGCCCAGGATGAGGCAATCTCTGCAGTGGCAAAGGCAGTGAGACGAGGCAGAGTCGGTTTGAAAGATCCGTCCAGACCAGTGGGTTCTTTCCTGTTCCTTGGACCGACCGGTGTCGGAAAAACAGAAATTTCCAAGGCACTGGCGGAGGAAGTATTTGGTCAGGAAGATGCCATGATCCGCGTGGATATGTCAGAATATATGGAGAAACACAGTGTTTCCAAAATGATCGGATCACCACCAGGCTATGTGGGATATGAAGAGGGCGGACAGCTCAGCGAAAAAGTGCGCCGTCACCCATATTCAGTCATTTTGTTTGACGAGATCGAAAAAGCGCACCCGGACGTATTTAATGTACTGCTTCAGGTGCTGGACGATGGACATATCACAGATGCCCAGGGCAGAAAAGTAGATTTCAAAAATACGATCATCATCATGACATCCAATGCAGGCGCACAGTCCATCATTGAACCGAAAAAACTGGGCTTTGCGACGGAACAGAACGAAAAAGCGGATTACAACCGCATGAAATCCAATGTCATGGAAGAAGTACGCCGTATTTTTAAACCGGAGTTTTTGAACCGTATTGATGAAGTTATCGTGTTCCATGCTCTGACGAAGGAACATATGAAGAAGATTGTCGGAATTATGACGAAAGAACTGCAGCAGCGCTGCCGGGAACAGCTTGACATTGAGCTGAAGATCACAGATGCAGTGCGCCAGTACATTGTAGATAAAGCATACGATCCAAAATACGGAGCGCGTCCGCTGCGCCGGATGATCCAGACAAAACTGGAAGATTCCCTGGCCGATGCATTGCTGTCCGGTGAAATTAAAAAAGGCACAACCGTGAACGTTCGTGTCAAAAAAGATGAAATCGTATTTTACTAAGGAGACATAAGAAATAAATATGGCGAAAGCAAAAAAAACAATTTTTTTCTGCCAGCAGTGTGGCTATGAATCTGCAAAGTGGATGGGACAATGCCCGGGCTGCCGGGAGTGGAACACCTTTGTGGAAGAACCAGCAGAAGAAAAACATGCCGGTGTCAGCGTGAGCAACCGAAGAAGTAGCAATACGGCAGAGCCACTTCCGCTTTCAAAGGTAGAAATGACGGATCAGGAGCGGTTTACCACCGGAATCGGAGAATTGGACCGGGTACTTGGCGGCGGTATCGTACCGGCGTCGCTGGTACTTGTGGGCGGTGATCCGGGTATCGGAAAATCTACGCTCCTGCTTCAGGTGTGCAAAAATCTGGCGGACGCGCATCACAGCGTACTGTATATTTCCGGAGAGGAATCCCCGCAGCAGATCAAAATCCGTGCGGACCGTATCGGAACCTTTACGGATTCGCTGGAGCTATTCTGTGAGACGAATCTGTCTGATATTGCATCCGTGCTGCGTAAAAAGAAACCGCGGGTGGTAGTGATCGACTCCATTCAGACTATGTACAGCGAGGATGTCAACTCTGCGCCGGGCAGCGTTTCCCAGGTGCGTCAGGCGACGGCACTCTTACTGCAACTGGCCAAATTTCTTGGAATCACGATCTTTATCGTGGGACATGTGACCAAGGAAGGTGTCGTGGCAGGTCCGCGTGTGTTGGAACATATGGTGGATACCGTGCTTTATTTCGAGGGAGATCGTCATGCGGCGTATCGAATTCTGCGCGGGGTCAAAAATCGTTTCGGTTCCACAAATGAAATAGGTGTGTTTGAAATGCAGCAGGTAGGACTGGTGGAAGTAAAAAATCCGTCAGAGTATATGTTGAACGGCCGCCCGGAAGGGGCTTCCGGTTCCATTGTGACTTGTTCCATTGAAGGAACACGTCCGATCCTGCTGGAAATCCAGGCACTTGTGTGCAAGACCGGATTTGGTCTGCCCCGTAGAACGGCTGCAGGCGCAGACTTAAACCGCGTCAATCTGCTGATGGCAGTATTGGAAAAAAGAGCGGGAATTCCGCTTTCATCCTGCGATGCCTATGTAAACATTGCGGGAGGTATCCGTATGAACGAACCGGCCATCGATCTTGGCATCGTACTGGCCATCGTGTCCAGTTACCGGGAACTTGCCATATCCGATGAGACGATCTGCTTCGGCGAGGTGGGATTGAGCGGCGAAGTCCGTGCGGTCAATATGGCAAAACAGCGGGTACAGGAAGCAAAAAAACTTGGTTTTAAAACCTGTATTCTGCCGAAAGTATCTCTCACCGATGAAGTGCGCACCGATGGCATTCGGCTGATCGGGGTCTCAAATGTACGGGAGGCCATTTCCTGTATTTCTGGATGATTTATTGGTAAAAATTTAATATGTGAAAACAAAATCGGAGAAAGTTTCCTCGCTCGCTAGACGTTCACTTACCTCGTTTCACGGCGATTTCATCGCGCTCGTTCTCAGCTCCTATAAAAGCTGGTCGCCTTCCACTCGTGCAAAACCTTGTGAAACTCAGTCGTTCGCTTAACCGCTCGTCGAGGAAACTTTCTCCGATTTTGCTATTTCAGTCTATGAATAAAATAATGGTAATTTTGTGCCAGAGGTAGAGGAATAGAAAAATTGTATATATAGGATGTGAGATGGCTTTTATTATTATAGCTGATGAAGAAC
>CAVAFS010000006.1:0-3097 GCA_963587975.1 Bulleidia sp.
CAGTTTACACAGCTGGCGGCTGCAAGTCCTTTGGGAGATGCCGGCTGAATCTGAGCATCCAGTCCGGTTCCAGTACATACAATCGCAGATACTGCCTGCATCTTTGCACATACATTAATGCATCGTTTACATTTAATACACTTATTGTTATCCCGAACCAGCACTACAGAGGTTTCATCTATTTCCTGCAAATCTGCTTCTTTTAAGGATGGTTCATCTGTCAGTTCATACTCATGTAACAGATTCTGCAGTTCGCAGCTTGTATTTCGCAGACAGTGAATACAATCTTTGTGATGCTGTGCCAAAATCTTTTTCAAAGCATCTTTACGGGCATTGATCACCCGCTCTGTTTTTGTGCTGATTGCCATTCCTTCCTGCACTCTTGTCGTAGATGCATTTACCAGTTTGCCGTCAACTTCCACCACACATACACCACTCTCATCAATATCCATAACATTTCTCAGATAATATAATGTCGGAATCTTCACCTGAAACGGTTCCTGTGCCAGCTTCTGGGTTTCAAAGGAAGCTGCCAGAATGGTAATGCCTTTCTTCACTTTATACTCAGTTCCATCAATTGTTATTGAAATCATCCTTCTCATCCCCCTTTACTTCTGCTGCATAGCTGCTGCCATTGCTTTCTGTGCCTCTACAAATGGCTCTGCCAGTGGATTTCCCTCCACATAAAACTCTTCTTTATGTCCTTCCGGAATCTGATATCCCTGTGGACGGATCGGATATTTCCACAATGGAATTTCTTCTTTGAACACTTCCATTTCGCCATCCGCTCCCTGTCGAAGATTAAGCCAGTATAAACCATGCTCATTATCCATATTCGGGTATTCCACACGATAATGCGGATACATCTGACCTCTGGACTCTTTTCTTTCTCTTGCGGCGCGGAATACCATTTCCAGACAAAGTACCGTATCTGCTACTTCCAGACATTTTGCCAGTGTATGCGGATCATCTGCTGTCAGCTGTGGAATCAGTTTTTTCATTTCCTCTACCTCATCCAGACAACTCTGAATACTCTCGTCCGTCTTGATAATCATTTTGTCTGTCTGGAAAATATAGCGCTCAATGCGATCAAAAATTTCTTTCGGTTTATGTTCACTGTTTCTATGTAACGGAGCGTAAATTTTTTCCTTTAATGCAGCGACCTGAACAGGATCAAGATCTTCCATCTCATGTGTCTGTGCATAGGCAACCATACTCGGTGCCGCCATGATTGCGGATGTGGTAGCATTTCCAAGGCCATCTCCTCTGGTCCATCCAAAATAGCCACATCCCTGACCAGTGATCTTTCCGATTGCCCACAGACCTTCTACATTTGTCTTATAGTCAGTATCCACCTTGATTGGTTCCACCTGAAGTACCATTTTAATAGTCATTTCCGGTGTCAGTCCTACATCCCCAAAAGATCGCATGGTTTTCTTAAATACATGCTCCTCCCATTTCATCTTGTCATCCAGCATTCGCATGATCAGTTTATGTCCCTGACCACCAAAAATCGCACGAATTTCATCCGGATGCTCCAGATCACACCAGAGCGGACCATTTCCAAATTCAATTTCTTTCTGCATTCCCATAACCAAATCAGTAGATACTTCATAAATTGGGTTCGGTCCACAGTATTTTCGTGTGACATTTTCACCTTTCTGATTGTAAACCAGATTAAATCCGCCATAGATTGGTGTATTTGTTTTCTTAAATACAACATCCGTCTGTGTGGAAAATTCTGTGTTTGCCATTACCGCACCAACACGGTATGCCGCACCAACACCGGTTCCATAGCCCATAAACTCCAGACCGATCTTTTTGAAATGACATCCCTGTGTTGCCATTCCTACTTCCTTTGCCTGGAAAATTTTGCATTTTCCTTCATCCATATCAAAACCAATGGCACCAATTACCCGTCCGGATGCGCTGGTCAATAATTCAAATACATTGACGCGGGACAGTAAACGAACCCCAACTTTTAATGCGTATTTACGCAGAGATGCGTTAATATTAATTTCAACACCCGCACAGTCCATGCCCGGAACCATATCAAAATAGGTAACATTTCCGTCTGCATCTACCGATGTTTTCACACCATATTTCTGAATGATTTCCACATTATCTCTCTGTACTTCCAAATATTTCATCAGGAATTCCTGATCATTCAGGTATTCTGTATGTGCATGTACCTGATACATCATCGCTTTGATCAGTGCATCCGGCTCTTTTCTCAGGGCGCGGATACCATTTCCGGCTTTTGTACCCTGGCCACTCCATCCGATGGTTCCCTTATCAATCACCAATACATTCAATCCCGGATCTTTTTCTTTGATTTCAATCGCTGCTGTAAGTCCACCTACACCGCCCCCGATGATCAGAATATCGGATGTATACAATTCACCATACTTTTGAATATCAGACATCTTATCTTTCTCCCTTCCTATCACGCTCTACTGCTTTCTTTGCACTGTACTCCAACGGGTCTACCTGTAAAGTAGCAATCGGATAGATATCAATTGCGCCATTCAGACAATCCATTTCACATTGCAGACACAGTACACACTCATCCGGGTATTTCGGATACGCATATCCATTTTCTTTGTCCCACTGCCATACATTTTCCATACAGCGACGGATACACCGCTTACATCCACAGCATTTTTCCGTATCAACAATAAATTTCATACTTTGCTGCTGTCCATGATTTTCTACTATCATTCGCTTCTCCTCCTGCTAAACTTACTTATTTCATTTCCATAAATTTATTTTAACAGTACAGATTTTCTCTTCTGTTATCCCTTTTTTACAATTTCATCCTGTCTTTTGTTATTTTTTTACAAAAACACTTGCAAATAAGTTATAATAAATAATATTTATCGGAGAAAGGATATGAAATTATGTTTATTTCACTGATTCAACTCGCTCATTTGTTTAAAAAAGAGTCCGTTTTGACCTTCCACACAGAAGATATCCCCTGTATTTCAGGCTTTCAGCTTCTCAGTCCCGAACAAAAAGAGTTTTCTGAGCATTGTGTATATCTGACAAATTCTTTTAAAAATATCCAGGACCTGAAATCCAGTGTTCCAGCAAACCT
>CAVAFS010000007.1:0-3420 GCA_963587975.1 Bulleidia sp.
TTATCTCTGATATTTATTTTGCGGTCTGTTGTCTGGCCTGTTTTGCCTGCTCTAATTTTTCCTTAAACATCTTCACTTCTACGAACTTATAACTGTTTGCGGTATAGATCAGGAATGCCATAACGACGATACCGTTGATCACTGTCTGTACAGAGGAAGATGCTCCCAGTTTTGCCAGACCGGATACAAGGATTGCCTGTGAAATGGCTCCCATATAAATTCCGATCGGATGAGAACTGTATTTTGCAATGGCTCCACCAATAAAAAACGGAAGGAAGGCGGTCATAAAGTATGTAGAACTTCCCAGTCCTGTCTCCGGAGAAACGGAACCAAATTTACTGATATAGACAACACCTGCAAGTCCCAGCAGCGCACCTGCAATAATGTAGCAGATCAGCGCATTCTTTTTCTCGTTGATACCCACATCGGTTGCGATCTTCTGACCGGAGGCAAGTGCTGCACGGTTATATCCAAATTTGGAATGATCCCACAAAATGACCAGCACCGCCAGTACCACAATGATCAGGATCAGTGCACCCGGCATTTTTGCAAACACAAGCATGTGGGATTTTCCGACTAATTTGACACCTTTTGCGCGGTTCATCATAAATGCAATCGCTTCGTATACAATGGCCAGACCAAGGGAAGATACCATTGGTGGCAGTTTCAGTGATACATAAATGATACCGGAAGCCAGTCCGATGATCATACCGACAAGTACGGTGACGATCAGCAGTCCTGCTGCTCCCATGTGATGATTTTTTGCAAAGTTTCCACCGATGATGATGGCCAGGATCATGGTCGCACCAAGGGAGAAATCAAAACGTCCGCTTGTAATATTGATTCCCAGTGCTAACGCAAACAATCCGGAATATACGGAAGTATAAAGGATGTACTGAAAATCAGCTGCGGTACCAAACGGCCCTTTTCCGGTCACTGCACATAACGCATAGAAGAACACGAACATGATCACTGGTATCATGATGGTCATAATAATATTTTTTCCAATTTTTTTTGCCATTTTCATCCCCTCCTATCGTGGCAGCAGCTTTGTTCGGTAACTAAAGCTGGAGATAAATACAACAACGATAAACACGATACCACGGCAGATCTGAACCTGTCCGGTGGACAGTCCCATGATCGTCAGACCACTGTTTAATACAGTGATGGTAGCTGCACCGAGGATACCGGCGCTTACTTTACTTCTCGGTCCACCGGAAAGCGGCATACCGCCAAGTACCAGAGCGATCATGACATCATTACCAACGGAACCTGCGGTGGTTCCGCTGATGGAACGGGTACGCAGTACAAGCAGGAAAGCTGCAATGGCAACACCTACAGCTGAGATCAGGAAACTTGTAATGGTTGTTTTTCTGATATCAATACCGGACTGTCTGGCTGAAATCTTATTTCCACCAAGGTTTTTCACACGGATACCCATGGAGGTGAAATTGAAGATAAAAATGCAGGCAATCAGGAATGCCACGATACAGATCACATTGATAATGGTCATCTGTGGGGTTGTCGGATTAAATATTTCCTTGCTGGCATCCACAAGTTTAATGCTGGATTTGTTTCCGATGATCACTAATACTACGGAAGACAGCACCGAACCAAGTACGATGGTAAAAATGAAAAACGGGACATTCACGGTTGCCGCAAATATACCTTTCATCAGACCGAAAGCAAGGGCTACTGCCACAATTGCGATGGTACCAAGTACAAGGCTTCCGGTTTTCACACAAACCAGAGCACCAACTGCCGCGGAAAAACAGATACATCCGCCCAGAGACATATCAAAATAGCCGCTTCCGAATACAAATACCGCACCCAGCGCTGCCAGAGCCGTTACAATGACAGAATTGATGAGCGCCTGGATATTTCCGGAAGAAAGCAATGCTCCGCCTGTAAGTGCTTCGAACAAAATGATAACTGCAACGAGGCCAATATATGGAGCAAGGCTGCCAATAATTTTCGCATAATCTTTTTTATTTTCTTTATTCATGGTCCTTCCTCTCCTTATATCATAACGTTAATGATCTCATTCTCACTGAGATCTTCACTTCTGAAAAACTCCCCTGACTGGTTACCGTTTTTCAGAATCAGAAGTCTGTCGCTCATACCGATCAGTTCCTGTAATTCTTCCGAAATGATCACAATGGATTTTCCCTGCTTCTTCATCTGGTAGATCAGCTGATACATAGCTGCTTTTACACCGATATCCACGCCTCGGGTCGGGCAGTCCAGGATCAGGATGTCGCAGTCACGGCCCACCCATTTACCAAATACGACTTTCTGCTTGTTACCACCAGACAGGTACTGTACGTCCTGGGTGATGGAATAACATTTGATGGAAAGTGCTTCTTTCTGCTTATTGACATAATCCGTGCAATCTTTTGGACTTAAGTAAATGCCTTTTTCCAGTTTGTCATAACCGGCTGCCAGAATATTATCTTTGATGCTCTCCGCCAGAACCAGTGCCTCCTGATCACGGTTTTTGGATACATAACCATATCCGTGTAACAGTGCACATCTTGGGGAAGTGATCTCATCTCCGGTTTTCATATCCGTCACTTTACCTTCCAGGATTTTCTCCTCACCGAACAGCGCCCGGCCAAGTTCATGCATACCGCAGTGAGACAATCCGCCGATTCCAAGAATCTCACCTTTATGTAATTCCATGGAAAAATTCATCAGCATTCCGGTACCTGTGGTGACATCTTCCATTTTCAGTACCACTTCGTCGCTGACCGGTGTGCCGTAATCGCTTCGGTAATAATCTCCCTGCATCTCACGGCCAACCATATATTTCTTGATGTCGTCCTCATTCATCTCTTCCTTGGAAAGTGTAGTGATAAGTTCTCCGTCACGCAGTACCGTAAGGGTATCGCAGGTAACCATCAGCTCTTCCAGGTCGTGGGAAATAAAGACAACGGCCTTATTTTCTTCCTTCATTTTTTTCATAATACCGTAGATGATGTCACGTCCTTTCTGGGACAGTGCCGTGGTTGTCTCATCTACCACCAGCATTTCCGGCTGCTGATAAACCGTCTTTGCGATCTCAACCAATTTACGATCCTGCATATTCAAAGAATCGATGGGTGCACTCGGATCCACGTCCTCAAATCCGATGGCATCCAGTGCTTTTTTTGCTTCCGCATTCATCGCTTTTTTATTTACAATTCCGTATTTCGTGAATTTCTTTTCATTTCCAAGAAAAATGTTCTGCGCAACAGAAATACCGGAAACGGTACCCTGCTCCTGCACGATCATTCCAATTCCACAGGCCGCA
Organism: Bulleidia sp.; assembly: GCA_963587975.1. Taxonomy (GTDB): domain Bacteria; phylum Bacillota; class Clostridia; order Lachnospirales; family Lachnospiraceae; genus Eubacterium_I. The sequence continues at coordinate 3,293 of CAVAFS010000007.1, forward strand.
CCCTCGATCATGGTCGACGGTTTGTGAGGCTGTCCTTTAAAAAACATTTCTCCGCTGGTTGCAGGCTGCATGCCCGCTGCGATGGATGTGATGGTTGATTTACCGGAACCATTTTCACCGATCAGACC
>CAVAFS010000007.1:3430-4984 GCA_963587975.1 Bulleidia sp.
ACCGGTGATCTCGCCGCGGTAAACTTTAAAATCAACGTTATCCAATGCCACAGTAGGACCAAAATGTTTTGTTAATTTCTTTGCTTCAAACAGCAATTTCCTTTCCATACAAATCTCCTGACTATGTTCGAAAAAGTTCCCGGAATAAGGCACCGGAGGCGGTGGATATTCCGGGAACGTCTCAACATTACTAATCTAATTTACGTTTTGCAGCAATCTTATTTCATGCAGTTTTCTAATGTTTTTTCCAGATAGAAGTTGTTGATATCATCCTGTGTCACACCGTCTGTGAAGTCACAGAGAATCTCTGTCATGTCATCCGCTGTTACATAGTAGTTTCCTTCGTCATGGAAATCATAGATTGCATCGTATGTATCAGCATCCTGGATCACCCATCTCTGAATCTCGCATGCAAGATATCCTTTGTCACCTTTTACCACATCCGCATGTCCTGTAACCGCATTCATGATCATCGGGAAAGCCTGTCCTGTAACGATCTCAGGGCACTCATATAACTCCATGGAGATTACACCGTCTGCGAACAGATCAGATAAGGAACCGTCCACACCACCGACACCGGCAATCTTTACATCGTCTTTTCCTGCATCAGAAAGTGGCTGAGCCCATACTTCGAAACCGGAAAAGGAGCATGCAACTGCATCGTAATCTTTTGAAATTGCATTGGACTGAGCTGCTGCAAAATCATCGGTTCCCGGCCATCCTGCGATGGAATCCTGTTTCTCATCCCACTGGATATCACTTCCGTTTGCCTGTGCTGCAGCAATACCATCTTTAAATCCTTCTAAACGATCGATGAACATCTGAATACCCATCTGATCTCCACCGGAGCAGTATACAACGTGTTTTGCACCCTGATCTGCAAGATTTTCAGCCATGGAATAGCCAAGTAAGTAATCGCCGCCTTTGGTAGCATCTACATTCTCATCACTTCCAACCGGCTGGAATCCGCCAAGGTAATATTCGTTATCTGCATATTTTTCATCCAGACCACGCTCGCAGCCCCAATAGTACATCTTGTTCTCTGTAACTTTATCTACGATTGTCTCTCCGGAACAGTTATATCCCCCAATGTAACCTACACAGCCTGCGGATGCACAGGACTCTGCAAATGCAAGCTCATCCTCAGCGTTTGAGATACTCTCTGAGAACATGAACTCTACATTGTAGTAGTCTTCCAGATCTTTGAAGTAATCCATGTAAGCGATAACGGTTGTATCGGTCGTGTCATACACCTCTACACCAATCTTTACTGTCTCTGCCGGCCAGGAGCCATCCAGTTTTGTATCAGAAGCATCTGCCTCTGTACCGACTGCCTCGTTTGCAGCTGAGTTTGCAGATCCACCTTTGTCTGATGCTGCAGAACCACAGCCTGCAAGTAAACCTGCTGCCATTGCGCCAACCATAAACAGTGATACTAATTTCCTTTTCATAAATTTTTCCTCCTCGATTTGTTTGATGGGTTTATTTTAGCAGTAGAACTTTTTTCCTTCTCTCCTTTATTTTTTCTTTTTATTTACTTTCTCTCCTGTTTAT
>CAVAFS010000008.1:0-3878 GCA_963587975.1 Bulleidia sp.
GTTTTGGCACTGTCCTTTAGGAAATCAGAGATTGCCTGTAGTAATTGCCGGGTATCAAAAGTTTGCGTTCCAGTCAGAGGCCCGATCAGAGGAAGATTTTTGTTTAGGTGTTCCATACTGGATTGAAATTGTGGTACAAAATCTGTGATATTTTCACTGAGCATGGAAAAGCTGTGTGTCAACTGCGGAATCATGAAAAACAGGATCAGCCAGATAATGGCAGCTACGATCAATAGCGTTAATAAAAAACTGACGATCCGGATTGATGTTCGATATCTGTTCGATTTTTGCCGAAACAGTCGTTTTTCGATAAAGCGCATGGGAATATTCAGGATAAATGCCAAAATGCAGCCACTTAAGAATGGCAGTAGGATTTCCCAAATGGTGCGCAGCAGGTTCCACTCGGTATTGGTTTTTCCAAGGAGCAGGATAAGTAAAATGGCAATGATCAACAGTAAATATTTATTTTTTTCGATAAAATTTTGAAAATTCATACTAAGTACCTCACTAGCTCTCTATTACAGTCCACAAATTGTTAAATGATGGAACTGCGATTTATTATGCTGTTCTTCTGCTTCTTATCCATTTACATAACTGGATGATTGGCAAACTCAAAAATGCGTACAGATACACAAGTCCAAGCTGTATCTGAGTCAGTGTCTGCACTTTAAAAAGTTCCTGCAATCCTGGAAGTACCAGCACGCCGGTGATCAAGGTTGCTCCTAATCCAAATGCGCCAATCAGCCATTTATTGTTAAACATCTTTTCAGTAAATAAAACAGATTTTTCGGATTTACAGTTAAATCCGTGAAACAACCGTGCCAGGCAGAGCGTTCCAAATGCACAGGTGCTGGCAAGTACTGCATTTCCCTGTTGCAATCCAGTGAGGAAGGAACCGGTTGTTACGACTCCGATTACAAGTCCTTCTAAGCCTATGTTTTTCAGGAAGGAACGGGTTAAAATGGAACTTGTGGCAGTCCGCGGATGCTCTTTCATGACATCATCTGTGTGCGGTTCCAGGCCAAGGGCAATCGCTGGCAGACTGTCTGTCAGTAAATTGATAAAAAGCAAATGAACCGGTGCAAATGGAACCGGGAGTCCTGCCAAAGATGCTGTCAAAACGGTCAAAATGGCACCCAGATTTCCGGATAATAAAAACTCAATGGCATGTAAAATGTTTTGATACAGATTTCGACCATTTTTTACGGCAGATACAATCGTGGAAAAATTGTCATCAGTCAGAACCATGTCTGCAGCATCTTTTGCAACTTCTGTTCCTGTGTTTCCCATAGCAACACCAATATCTGCCTGTTTTAGTGCGGGAGCATCATTGACACCGTCGCCTGTCATGGCAACGATATTTCCCCGTGCCTGCCAGGCCCGGACAATGCGGATTTTATGTTCTGGTGAAACTCTGGCGTAAACGGATATTTCCGGAACCAGTTCCTGCAATTCCTGATCTGACATAGTATCGAGGGAGGCACCTTCAAATGCTTTTGTTCCCGGTGTCAGAATACCGATTCGTTTGGCAATGGCGGATGCAGTCAAAATATGATCTCCGGTGATCATGACCGGGCGAATGCCCGCTTTGATGCAGGTTTCCACTGCTTCTTTGGATTCAAAGCGTGGCGGATCCATCATAGCAATCAGACCAAGAAATGTCAGATGATATTCATCATCAAACGTAAGTTTGTTTATACTGGATAGGTCAGACAGTTCCCGGTAAGCGAAGGCAAGAACACGCAATCCTTGTTCGGAATATTTCTGATTTTGCATTTGAATACGATTTTGTTCTTTCATATTTAGCGGAATGATGCCATTTTCAGTCCAGACAGCATCCGTTCGCTGCAGCAGTACATCTACAGCTCCTTTTACGATTAGAATCTGCTTTTCTTCGGAAACAAAAGTATGCACAGAATCAGAGCATGTATGCAGTGTGGACATCATTTTTCGTTCACTGTCAAAGGGAAGTTCGCCGATTCTTGGGTATTCTGCCTGTATTTCTGAAATGGAGATGTGCATTTGAGGTTCCATTTGCAACAGGGCAATTTCTGTGGGGTCGCCGATTTCTGTTGGAGCCGCATGGTTTTTATCATCACTGGAGTCTGATTTCTTCTGTATGTTCAATGGTGTCAAAGCAATATTTTCCTGCTCTATTCTCGCATCATTACACAGTACACTGGCGAAATATAATCGTTTATTGGCAATATCGGAAGAGGATACCTCATTTGCCGGAATGGATTGACCATTGACATAATAGTGTTCCACAGTCATTTTGTTCTGAGTCAGAGTACCTGTTTTATCCGAGCAAATGACAGAAATGCTTCCAAGCCCTTCTACGGCCTGAAGTTTTCGGATAATGGCATGCTCTTTTGCCATTTTTTGTGTGCCAAAAGATAAAACGATGGTCACGATGGAACTTAATGCCTCTGGAATTGCTGCAACAGCCAAAGCGACTGCAAATAGAAAAGCATTTCCAACAGATTCTCCACGAAAAACACTGATTCCGAACAAAAGTCCACAAAAGATTAAAATGGCGATAGACAGTTTTTTCCCGAAAGAATCAAGCGACGTTTGCAGCGGGGTTCGTTTGGCAGATGTATTGTGTAATAGATTCGCAATTTTACCGACCTCTGTGTGCATGCCAATATCTGTAATGACGATTTTCCCCCGTCCGTTGGTGATGAAGCTGCCGGAAAAGACCATATTTCTACGATCACCCAGAGCCACCTGCTCGGAGATCGCATCGATGACCTTATCGGAGCTCAGACTCTCACCGGTCAGGGCACTTTCATCGATTTTTAAACTGACACATTCGATGATTCGGCCATCAGCAGGAACGATATCTCCTGCTTCCAAAATGACGATATCGCCCGGAACCAGTTCTCTGGAAAGTAGCTGCACGACGGCTCCATCACGAAGTACGGATGCTTTTGGCGCAGATAGGTTTTTCAGACTGTTTAAGGAACGTTCCGCCTGTCGGGTCTGTACCGTTCCGAGAATGGCATTTAATGTGATAACGACCAGAATAACGGTAGCGCTTTCCGCGTCACCAAGCAGCCCGGATATGACTGCTGCAATAATAAGAATGATTACAAGGAAATCTTGAAATTGTTCCAGAAAAAGGTTCCATAAAGGTTTTGATTTTGCAGAGGTCAGTTCGTTCCAGCCGGATGTTTGGCGGCGTTTTTCTGCCTGCATAGATGTCAGTCCCAGCGTGGAACTGTCAAAGTGATTCATAACCTGTGTTGCGGTAAGCTGATACATTTCTTTCATGTCAAATCCTCCTGTTTTGCCTGCATTTTGTTATCTGCAATCTGCTGTCCGATTATGCAAATTCAGGAATCTTTGAAATAAAAAAGAGACCATTATTGCACAATCAATGTACAATAAAAGTCTCACCGTTTCCTTACGACACCGGATGTTTCACATCGTACTGACGACATCGTAAACGTGGAATCACGTAGGTTACTCCCTCTTATTAAGTTTACTATATGCGATAGGTGTGGGATGTGTCAAGGAAAATTTTTTCTTGTTTAATACTGAAATACTACCATTCTGCATGTTTCACAGCAATTGGCTTTTATATTAATTCTGTGACTTGCTTTCAGGGCAGTGATTTCCACAAATCCTTTTGCTTTCTTCGCATTTTCAAATACACCTGGTACTTCATCCGCAAAACTGAAAGCACCGTCTTTGCTGCTAAATAAATATCCCCTTCTCATTTCTTTTCCGCAATTCGGACATATCATAACTTATTCCTCCACAATCTTTCTGCTCTGTTCCATTGCATTTCGTAACTGTTGTTCAAATCTTTCCGCCGGGATCAGTGCGGATATTTACACCATACAAACTTAACATATTTTTCTGATTAATGT
>CAVAFS010000009.1:0-6234 GCA_963587975.1 Bulleidia sp.
CCATTCCTGTGTTTACAGTTAAATTTTTCTTAAATGGATGTAAGTATGGTTGATTTACACCCAAATTTTATCTATATTTCATGCTTATTGTCTCATTCCCTGCCAACTTGCCATTTTCCCCGTTTTCCTGTAAAATGCTATCGAAAAAACAGAATGAAGCTTATGACAAAATTTTGAAGAAATTGCAGCACTCCAATGATTTGTAATTGCTCACCCCTTGCAAAAGTAGGATGCTCAATTTCAACTGAGGTGAACGTTAATTTATGGAAGTAATTCGTACTTATGGAAATATCATAAAAAAATATGCTCCCAACCATCCGCTGGCGGCTTTTCGCATGATCAAAGCCGGACTGGCCCTGGAGCAGTTTCGCAGCAAGCATCTGGCTGACAAAAGAATGCCCAGTGCTTACCAGTATTTAAATATCTATGCAGTTGGAGAAGTGCTGGCAGCATTAAAACATCCGGAGACTTCTGTCTGGGCAAATATTTTTGCTCCAGTGGAACTGCTGCAGTGCTTTGGGCTGCACAGTCTGTCCATCGAATGTCTGTCCTCTTTTTTATCCGGTTTTACCATCGAAGACTATTTTCTGGATTACGCCGAAAATGAAGGACTGGCCTCCACGCTGTGCTCCTACCACAAAAACTTCATCGGTGCCATCGACAGCGGTATCATCCCACCGGCAGCTTTTGCGGTGACAACTTCAACCATCTGTGACGGAAACATCAATACATTCCGACATCTGTCTGAAAAGCATCAGGTGCCGTCATTTTTAATCGATGTCCCGCAGTGTAACACGCCGGATGCAAAAGAGTACGTCACGGAACAGTTAAAAGAACTGATCACAATGCTGGAAGATACCTTCCACAAAAAATTTCATCCGGAAGAACTGATTTCTATTTTGCAGCGTGAAAATGAATCCAAAGCCTGTTATGAACGCTGCTTAAAAAATCTGCGGACACATCACTATCCGTCCACGCTGACCATGCAGATGTACATGCTGTTTGCATCACATATGAACATTGGAACGCCGGAAATCCTGCATTTTTATCAACAGATGGAAACGGAAACTGCTGCCGCACCGGAATTTCACGGCACCAATATCCTCTGGGTTCACCTGCTGCCTTATTATCAGGAAACCTTAAAGGAATACTTTAACCTGACCGATGATTATCAGATTCAGGCCATCGAAATGAATCTGGATTACCGCGCACCGCTGGATACTGAGCATCCACTGGAAACACTGGCAGACAAAATGCTCCAGAACGTCTACAACGGACCTTATGAACGAAAAGCAAACCTGGTATCAGATCTGGCACAGGATCTGCAGTCTGACGGCGTCATCAATTTCTGTCACTGGGGCTGCAAGCAGTCCTCCGGCGGTGTCATGCTCTTAAAAGAAGAACTGGATAAAAAAGACATTCCGCTTCTGATCCTGGATGGAGACGGCATGGACCGCAGAAACAGTCATGACGGACAGATCCGCACCCGTTTTGAAGCATTTTTAGAAGTGTTAAAACAGCGAAAGGAGGAGGCATAATGCTAGCTTATTTTTGTAAATATGTCCCGGGAGAACTGCTGCAGGCGTTCGGCACAGAGCTTGTCTGTATGGAACCGCATGTGACAAATTTCACCCAGGCCGATGCCCTGATGCATCCGAATATGTGCTCTTTCTCCAAAGCGGTTCTGGAAGAATTTGAAAAGCAGGATTATGAAGGGATGATCTTTACCTCATGCTGCGACAGTTCCCGACGGCTGTACGATATTTTTTGTCAGCAGTTTCCGGATAAATTTTTCTTCTGTCTGGATCTGCCCCGCAAGATCAACGATTTTGCTGTGACACTTTACACGAAACAGCTGCAGAAATTGATTGATGCCTATGCTGCTTTTTCCGGGAAGACATTTTCAGAACAGAAGCTGTTGGGAATCTGCAAAAAGCATTCTACTGAACAGAAACTGGCAAATACTTCTCAGATAAATGGACTTCGTATCGCCCTGGTCGGTGCCCGCCCCGGCAGCGAGATCCGTCAGCTCATCACTGATCATCAGGCTGAGATCACACTGGATCTAACCTGCACCGGCATCGAACGAAATTATGATCTGTCTTCTGATCAGACGCTGCATGCGTATGCACACGCTCTACTGGATCAGCTTCCCTGCATGCGTATGGCTGCTGCATCAAACCGCCAGCGTATTCTGGAAGCCTATGAAGACCGCATTGACGGCATTATTTATCACACTGTTAAATTCTGTGATATTTATGCCTACGAATACACCAAACTGCACGAAACATCTAACCTGCCGATTCTGAAAATCGAAACCGATGCCACCGCTCAGTGCGGCGGTCAGATTTTAACTCGACTTGAAGCGTTTTTAGAATCCCTTCGTGCACAAAAAGGAGAATCTATGTTATTTAAAAATAAACGACAGCAGTCGGAAAACTGTTCCACCGGAACACAAAACTCTGTTTCCGATTCCGTAACTGTAAATCCCCAAAATGCCAACGTTGCTGACTCAACAGATACGCCTGTCTATGTCATGGGAATTGACAGTGGATCCACTTCCACAAATGCTGTTGTCTTAAACGGTAATCGTGAAATCGTTGCTTCTGCCGTCATCCGCACCGGTGCCAAAAGCGGAGAAAGCGCGCAGCGCATTTTAGAAGAGATTTTACAGAAAGCAGACCTGCAGCGTGAGGATCTGACCAAAATCGTGTCCACCGGATACGGACGTGTCAGCATTCCATTTGCAGATGAGAACGTGACCGAGATCAGCTGCCATGGAAAGGGTGCACATTATCTGAATCCGGAAATCCGCACAATTCTCGATATCGGCGGTCAGGACAGTAAAGCGATCCATCTGAATGAAAAAGGGGATGTGACGGATTTTGTCATGAATGACAAATGTGCGGCTGGAACCGGACGTTTTCTGGAAATGATGGCCCGGACACTGGAAGTAGACATCTCAGAACTTGGACCGTTGTCTCTGAAATCCACAGAAAATATTGAGATCAGCAGTATGTGTTCCGTATTTGCGGAATCGGAAGTTATCTCACTAATCGCCCAGAATAAAGAAACCTCTGATATCGCTCACGGCATCCATATGGCTATTGCCGCAAAAGCAATTTCGCTGATGCGCCGTGTCGGACTGGAACCAAGGTTTATGATGACCGGCGGTGTGGCCAAAAATCCAGGTGTGGTTAAGGTGCTGGAGGAACAGTTGAAGGCACCGCTTTTTATCTCTGAAGAACCGGAAATTGTCGGTGCACTTGGTGCGGCATTGTACGGACTCGAAGGGATACTTTAATTTTTTAGCTTCTTTTGTGGATAAACTGTGTAAGCGCTTAATTTCTGGGTAGATAGTTATCTGTCTGTTTATAACTCATAATGATAGTAGATATATTTTTACTCCACTTTTTTTGATAGAAAGTGAGATTTACTACAACTGGAGGTTTGATTATGAGTGATAAACGTGCCCCAAGACGTTCCATGGAGGAATGGATGGATCTGGTAACTGAGTGCCGCCAAAGTGGTTTGACGGATGCTGCATGGTGCCATGAACATGGGATCTCTCCCAGCTGTTTTTACAATGCAGTTACCCGGTTAAGAAAAAGAGCATGCCAGATACCAGAACCCGTCGGAAAAGCAGCTACACTTGACCTTACATCCCATAAACAGGATGTGGTACAGATTGCCATAGAACCGGAGCGGTTTCCGGAAGAAATGCTCCCTGATAGTGGGGCCACTTCCATGTACCTTGACAATTCACATACGATTGAGATCGAAGCAAAAGGCCTGCTGATCCGCGTGAATAATACGGTCCAACCCATGCTTCTGAAAATCCTGATGGAAGCGTTAAAGGAGCCGCTATGTTAGCAGATATCTCAAATGTTGATGCTATTTACATTGTCTGCGGAAGAACGGATATGCGTAAATCCATTGATGGGTTATGCGCGATCATCCAGGATCAGTTTTCCATGGAGATTGATCATGCGCTTTATCTGTTCTGCGGACGGAAGTGCGACCGGATCAAAGCCATCTTAAAAGAACCGGATGGGATCGTCATGATCTACAAACGTCTGACAGCCCAGGGTTCTTACCGGTGGCCAAGGAATAAATCGGAAGTACGCAACCTTACCTGGAGAGAATTCGACTGGCTGATGTCGGGCATTGATATCGAACAGCCAAAAGCAATAAAAACCAGCTGAGTTATGTACAAAAAGGTGCACAGAAAAATGATGATCATTCCTTTATTTTCGGCACTTTTCAAGCCTTTTGAACCGCTGTTTTTCTGGGCTTTTCCCCTGTTTTCTGGTATAATGGAACTATCAAGAACAGGGAGGAAAATGCAGTGTCAGACAGTTCCAAAGATCTTCAGCTCCGGGAGTTGAAGGACATGATCAACGATCTGAAAAAAATGATAAAAACGCTTCAGGAAACTGTTGATGCCGCAAACAAACGGGAAGAAGCACTTATGCAGGAACGGGATAATCTCAAGGCAGAGATCGACCTGCTCCGCAAAAAGATCTTTGGTTCTTCCAGCGAGAAAACTCCTGCTGATTTTCCGGGACAGCTGAATCTTTTTAATGAAGCTGAAAAGGAACAGGATCCGGCTGCCGCACAGGCAGAGGAAAAGGACGCTGTCCTTCCACCTAAAAAGCGGAAATCCCGGGCAACAGATGCGGAACGTTTCAAAGGCATCCCTGTTACCAGGGAATATCTGGATCTTCCGGAAGAAGAAAAAGTCTGCCCCGTATGTAATACACCATTGCTGAAGATAGGTGAAGAGTTTGCCCGCCGTGAACTGGTATTTATCCCTGCAAAGGTAAAAGTTGTGGAATACTACAGCATCAACTACACCTGCCCGGAATGCAGCAAACATGATATCCCGGTTATCAAAAAAGGAAAAGACGGAAAGCCGCACATGCTTTATGGCATGGCATCCGCCGGTACTGTTGCCTGGGTAATGTATCAGAAGTTTTGTAACAGCCTGCCTTATTACCGTCAGGAAAAAGACTGGAAACAATACGGAGCTGCAATCACCAGGGCGACGATGGCCAACTGGGTGATCCGGAATTCAGAAGCATATTTCCGCCCGATGTATGAATTCTTTCACCGGAAGCTTCTGGAAAGAGGCTTTGCGATGGCAGATGAAACGCCGGTCCAGGTATTGAATGAACCGGGGCGTCGCGCACAGACAAAGTCTTACATGTGGCTTTTCCGCAGCGGGGAAGACGGCGAACCGCCGATCATACTTTATAAATATGCTGAAACCAGAGCCGGGGATAACGCAGTAGAATTCCTTGACGGGTTCAAAGGTTACCTGATGTGTGACGGTTACAGCGGATACAATAAAGTCCCGGATGCCAAACGGACTGCCTGCTGGGCACATGTCAGAAGATATCTGACAGACGCGATCCCAAAAGGCAGACAGCTTGATTATGCCCAGCCAGCTGTACAGGGCGTATTCTATATCAATCAGCTCTTCCATCTGGAAGATGTGATCAAAGCGAAGTATACTTCCTTCGATGCTATCAAAAAGGCCCGTCTCAAGAAAGAACAGCCGATAGTAGAAGGCTTTTTGTCGTGGGTTGACCAGCAGACCCCTGTCCGTGGGTCCAGAATGGATAAAGCCGTCACTTATATCCAGAACCGCCGTTCGGATCTGACAACCTATCTGGAAGATGGGCGCTGCAGTTTTTCCAATAACCTCAGTGAGAATGCGATCCGTCCGTTTACCGTAGGCCGCAAAAACTGGCTGTTCTGTGATACACCGGACGGAGCCCAGGCCAGTGCCATGGTTTATACGATGGTAGAAATGGCAAAGGCAAATGGAGTAAACGTCTATCATTACCTAACCTATCTATTAGAAAAACTGCCAAATGATAGTATGAACGATGAGGAATTAGACCTCCTTGCCCCGTGGAATGAGTCTGTTAAAGTCGAGATCCAGAAACGTGCCGATAATGCGAATAACTAATCAATCATATGTGAATTGCCAAAATACTCCGGTTACTGTAAAGTAGCTGGAGTTTTTATCTAACTATGGCTAAAAATTAAGCGCTTACTAAACTGTAGGTATTGAAAAAGAGAGCGGGCTATTTGTTCCGGCGGCTAACAATCGCCTGCCAGGAAAAATGACCCGCTCTCTTTCATTTACATTCTATAACATTAACTACATCATACGATTTTCATAGTCTTGTAATTCATGGAAAACATTATCAATAAATACAATGT
>CAVAFS010000010.1:0-1108 GCA_963587975.1 Bulleidia sp.
AAGCTCTACCTACTCTTCCTCGTCATCCTCCAGCCGCCGATTCAGCACTGCTGCAATAATTTCCAGCACCACGGCCAATCCGATCACACATCCCACAGCTACTTTGCCGGAACCACCCGTGATCGTCTGTACAATGCCACCGATTTTTGGAATGGATCGTACCATTTTACCCATGTACTGATTGTAGGTCACCGGATTCATATCATTCTCTTCGTTGGCATCACCTTTTGTGATAAATTCACCCATGGCTGTACTGTTTGACACTACTCGATGGGTAATGATCGAGCCATCCGCATCTGATCCATAAAATGCGATCACGTCACCTTCCACGATTTCTTTTGGCTCTACATATTTGATATATACCAGACTTCCCACTGGAATTGCTGGCTCCATACTGCCACTTACAACCGTATATAACTGATATCCCATTGCTTTCGGAACCGTCAACGGGATACATGCTGCCACTACCACTATTAATAAAATTGTTCCAATTACACTAAGTATTGTTGCAATTGGATTTTTTTTCTTGTGTTTCTCTTTGTTCACCCTTTACCCCTCTCTTGCTCTATATTATTTCAATAATCTGTATATTTTGTATTATAACTGATTTCCATTACATTTACTACTTTAATTTACATGCAAAAACTCCCCAGAGCCAAATCTCTGGGGAGCATTCCATTCATTTTACCTACTCAATATTTTCATTTATTCTCTTTTGTACGACGTCTCATAGCCACGATCAATGCGATCAGAGCCGCTGCCGCTGCAACGATAATCACCAGACTGAAATTCATTGTCTTTACGGCTTCAGACTTGCCGGCATCGATATTACCGGTAGGAGTCTGATCATCATCCAGATCTACCAGATCCTGCGGGGTCTGCTCATCCGGACTTTCTACGGTATCACCCTGATTTGCATCCTGTCCACCGTTTGCATCTGTGGTTCCACCCGGTGTTGTACCATCTGCATTTGTGCCACCGGCACCATTCGCACCTGTTCCATTCGCACCAGTTCCATTTGCACCGGTTGTTCCTGTCGTACCAGCCGGTACAGTCACAGTATTATAAATCGTATTGCCCGGAACAACAGTTGTGATGGTTGTAGTTG
>CAVAFS010000010.1:1118-2713 GCA_963587975.1 Bulleidia sp.
GTCTCACCCGGTGTATAAGTAAAGGTAAACACATTGTCTGCCTCGTTGTCACTTAACGTCTTGGTCAGAGCCAGCGCCTGTGGTACATAATTTTCAATATAACGATATGCTACCACCGGTTTATCACCGACGTTGCCATAAAAGGTCTGGCTGTCAGCCAGTGTATTGCCATCCGCATCTTTGTACTCCACGGTATACGCCACCTGCTCGCCTTTGATGCCATATGCAACGACGTAATCCGCATCACCATCTACGGTAAAAGCCGGAGCTGCCAGTGCTTCCGCATTGTCACGTCCACTCAGGCGGATTCCCTTTACATAATATTTCTCATCTGTCACCTGAATATCATTCAGATCAAAAGAAATCGTAGAACCTGCGGTCAGATTCAGTTCTTCCACTTTCTGCTGACCATCAATGGTTCCTTTATTTCCGGCAGATAACGTCACTTTGTAGGTATACGGTGTCGTCTCTGCTGCCATGGCTGTCACGGCCGGAGCTGTCGCGATCACGGTTACACCCAGAAGAGATACTAACATTTTTTTCAGATTAAACATATTATTTCTCTCCTTTCCTGATGTACGTTCCTGCTTCTTTCTTTCTGCGTTTCATGGAAACCACTGCCAGGATCAGGCAGATGACTCCACAGATCAGGGCGATCATACAATATCTGAGCATCAGATTTGTATCGCCGGTTTTTACACGTTTTGTGGTAGTAACGACATTGTCTTTCCCAGGAACTTTCTTCTCCACCTTGTTCTCTTTGATGGTGGTCGTTCCCTCTGTCACCTTCTCCGTTGCAAAATTCATACGAAGTTTTGCCAGCGTCAGCTGATAGCCGTTACCCTGTGTCTCGCCGTCAACACCAACGGTCAGATGAACGGTTCCACTCTCGCCGGAAGCAAGTCTGCCAAGGTAAAAATAATCCTGTGTGGAATTATCTACCTGCTTCAGACCTTCACCTGTCTGGGATTCGCCCTCACCGCCAACGGTTGTGCTGTCGTAAAGTATGTTTTCTGTATTGTCAGCTCCCACATAAGTCAGTCGATACGTATATCCGCCGCCTTCTGCAGCATCTTTAGCATCCTCCAGTGTCTGAATGACTTCATTTGTCATGTACCAGTCTGTCTTGCCACTGTCGGAATTGGTTACTTCTACTTTCAGTTCGATGCTGTCACCCGGCTGGATATTTGCCATCTCATCCGTCACATCGGAATCCTGAAAATTACTGTTCATCTTGCTGCCATCGAATGTGACATTCCATCCGTCAGCACCCTGATAATCCTTTGCAAATGCAGTTGTCGCTGCCCCTGCTGTCAAAACAAGTGTCAGCACAAGGCACAAAATTTTCTTTTTCATCCTTCTGTACCTCCTTACTGCAGACTCAATCCGGTCTCATCCTCTGTCACATTGACCTCCACACCCCAGGCACTCTTGATGGCCTCCTGTGCGTTATGTGTCTGAACTGCGTCAACCTCTGCGTCCAGATGGAAAGTATAACCGTCATATTTATAAGTATAAGTGATCGTGTTGTCTTTTACTGTTTTGTTCACCTCAGAAGCGATGGACTCGTTGATTCTGAGTGTGTCGGACAGCGC
>CAVAFS010000011.1:0-1837 GCA_963587975.1 Bulleidia sp.
ATCATGTACACAGCAAAATTCCGGATCAGGCATTCATAGTGGCTGCACATATTTCGGTAGCGGAGAAAGGACAGGGTCGCAAAAGGACCGATCATTGTATTTTCCATACCGAAAAAGAAATAAGTTACAAAAAAGATCAATGTGGCCACAATGGTAGGAGCGATGGCTCCCTGCATCATTTTTTTCTGTTTCTCTGATAGTTTCAAAAAATCACCTCATATTAATATTAAGAAGAAAAAATCGGTAAGTCAATGGAAATTTCGGCGGAAGTGTGGTAAACTAAAAACCAAATAGGCTCTTGTTGTATACATGCCGGATTTTTGAGAAAGAAGGAAGGTAGATAGTGTTAAATGACCTATGAAAAAAGAACTCAAAAAAAGGCTCTATGAACTTCGAAAATTGTAGAAGCAGGTATGACAGGAGATAAATAAGGAAAGAAAAGAGGTGCATACGCATATGAGAATCGGAATGGGTTATGATGTGCATAAACTGACAGAAGGCAGGAAACTGATCCTGGGAGGTGTGGAAATCCCGCACAGCCTTGGGCTTCTGGGACATTCGGATGCCGATGTATTGCTGCATGCCATTATGGATGCGCTTTTGGGAGCTGCGGCTCTGGGAGATATCGGCAAGCATTTCCCGGATACGGATGAGAAATACCGCGGCATTTCCAGTCTGAAACTGCTGGAGCATGTGGGAGATCTGCTGGAGCAGGAGCATTATATTATAGAAAATATCGATGCAACGGTAATTGCTCAGAAACCGAAACTTCGCCCATATATTGAGCAGATGGAGCAGAATATCGCAGATACCCTTCATATTGCGAAAAATCAGGTGAATGTCAAAGCAACGACGGAAGAACATTTGGGATTTACCGGTCGGGAAGAAGGTATTTCTGCAAATGCAGTCTGCATGCTGTCAACGATTTATGAAAACAGCGTGACCGTGGGTGACAGTGAAGGCGGCTGCCCGGGATGCGGAGGCTGCCATTGAGTATGCGCCTGCGATATCTGAGGCAGGAGGAGAAAGCAAAAAGCCGTGGACTTTATGAAACCTGCTTTCCGGAAGATACTGCAAAATTTATTGATTATTATTATGAAGAAAAATGCCGGGACAATGAGATCATTGTGCTGGAAGATCAGGATCAGATCTGTTCCATGATCCACGCAAATCCATTTTTAATAAGCCTGTGTGGACAACAGACAGCGGTGCATTATCTGGTGGCAGTGGCCACGGATCCGGTGTATCGCAGACAGGGATGCATGCGGCGATTATTGCAGGAACTGCTGCAGGCAGAAAGAGACAGTGGGGAACCATTTTCTTTTCTGATGCCGGCAGATCCGGCTTATTATGAGCCTTTCGGATATCGATATTGGAACAGTCAGCGTGTCTGGGAGACGGAGTGTGATCAGACTGATAAATTGCAGAAATATGTATTGGATCAGAAGGACTACGCAGAAAATGCAGACTGTGAAGAAATGGCACAGATCGCAAATGAGATCCTGAAAGAAAAATTTGACCTTTACATTCCGAGAAATGCATCGTATTATGAACGGATGAAGAAAGAACAGCAGAGTGAAGATGGAGCAGTTGTTCCCGTGTATGATGGGAACGGACAGCTGTGCGGAAGTTTTTGTTATTCCATGGAAGATGGATTTGAAATCCGGGAACCGTTGTGGAAGGCAGATACAAAGCTGTCGGGTGAATCCGAAAATCTGTGTTTGCCGGCAGAACGGGTAAAGCCATTGATGATGGGACGGATTTTAAATTTACCTGCTTTCGTGGAAATGCTTCGCTTTGCGGATGTGTACGAAGAAACACTGCAGATCAGGGATGA
>CAVAFS010000011.1:1847-2567 GCA_963587975.1 Bulleidia sp.
GGGATGAACGGTTACCTGAAAATAATGGCTGTTACCGGATTTATATAGATAGTACAGGTGGAACGGCAGAAAAAGTAGAACAATGCGAAAATGCCAGCGCCATGGACATAGCAATATTTGGTCAACAAATGTTTGACAGATTAAAGATATTTGTCAATGAGTTGGTCTGACCATGGAGGTAGAAAGATGTTAAAGTTTGAAGAAATTATCAGCAAATTCCAGATTGAAGGAGAGATTACCGATGTAAAACCTCTGGGACATGGTACCGTAAACCATACCTATGAGATCGTTTGCGGAGGGGAACATTATGTACTTCAGGAGATGAATCACATTGTATTTAAGTATCCGACAGAAGTCATGAACAATCTGTTCCTTGTGACAGAGTACTTCCATGATGTGATCGAGCAGGAAGGTCGTGATCCACAGCTGGAGGGACTGACCTTTATCCGGACGAAAGCCGGAAATCAGCTTCTGCAGACAGAAAATGGAAGTTATTTCCGTCTGTACCGCATGATCTGCTGTGGAGAGGAAATGAAGAAACCGACAACGCCGGAGGAGGCTTACGAGGCAGCGAAAGCCGTAGGAGTGTTTCATCGTCGACTGCGCGGGTTTGACAGCAGTCAGCTTGGAATGACTGTACCAAAGCTGCATGATATGAAAAATGCGATGCGTCAGCTGCTGGATGCAGTCCGGGCGGATATCTGTTTCCGTACCTCTGAC
>CAVAFS010000012.1:0-5397 GCA_963587975.1 Bulleidia sp.
TGGTGCGTGATTCTGGTCAGCGTAAGCTGACATATTCTTCTCAGAATCACTGCACTCTACACTTCGTTTCGGTCGGCGCAAAACCATTGTCTCCCAGACAATGTGCGCCCTCGCGGAGCGTTTATCTCAGTCGGAGATTGAACTCCCACTGAGAAAGATTTGTTATTACTCACCACTTGCAGAAGTGGGAGTCTCAACTCAGACTGAGATGAATCTGATTTCTTACTCTGAAATATTTTTAAAATGAAACTGCTTTTTGCCGGAAGCATAATCATCTACAATCTGACCGGAACCGTACAGTTTGTATTTGTAACTTACAAGTCCTTCCAGTCCGACCGGTCCTCTGGCATGAAGTTTTCCGGTACTGATACCGACTTCTGCACCGAAACCATAACGGTAGCCGTCTGCAAAACGTGTAGAGCAGTTCTGATATACCCCGGCAGAATCCACCAGATTCATAAAATGCTCTGCCGCATCCTCATTTTCTGTAATAATACAGTCGGTGTGATGTGAACCGAAATGATTGATATGGTCGATGGCCTCATCCATGTTTTTGACGGTTTTTGCAGAAAGAATGTAATCAAGGTATTCCGTTTTATCATCTGCCTCAGTGGACGGTACACAATCCACAACGGCAGCAACGTCCTTTGTACCGCGCAGTTCTACTTTTTTTGCATCCAGTGCTTCTTTTAACAGCGGGAGCAGCTGGTCTTTGATATCTTCATGAATCAGAAGCGTCTCTACAGTATTGCAGGCAGACACATACTGGGTTTTTGCATCCACAATGATCGGAACTGCCTTCGCGAGATCTGCCTCTTTATCCACATAAATATGACAGATACCATCTGCATGTCCCATTACAGGGATTTTTGTGTGGTTCATAATATACTGCACAAATGCATTAGAGCCGCGTGGAATCAGCAGATCGACAGATTCATGGCACTCCAGAAGCTCATTGATCTCGGAACGGGCCTCCAGCTGCATCATGCAGTCTGCCGGAAGTCCTGCCGCAATAACCGCTTCATGGATAATGTCAAACAGTTTTTTGTTGCTGCGCAGTGCTTCACTGCCACCTTTTAAAATGACACAGTTTCCACTCTTGATGCACAATGCGGAAATCTGCACCAGTGCATCCGGACGCGCCTCAAAAATAACACCGATGACACCGATCGGGCAGGTGACACGTTTCAGCACCAGTCCCTCATCCAGTTCTCTGGCAAACTGTGTCTGAAACAGCGGATCTTCCATTTTGGTCAGATCTGAAATACCAGCTGTCACATCACGGAGTTTTCCTTCGTCAAATTTCAGACGTTTCAGTACCGGACCTGATACTCCATCTGCTTCCGCCTGCACCAGATCCTGTTTGTTTGCCTCAAAAATCTCTGTCTGATGCTGCAATAATGCTTCTTTTACTGCTGCCAGGGCGGCATTTCGCTGTTCGTTTGTGGTTGCTGCCAGCTTCGGAGCTGCCTCTTTTACCTTTCTTACCTGTTCCTGAAATAACATGATCTTGCTTCCTCACTTCTCTCACTCTGATGCACTGTTACATCATTTTACAAAACGATATACTTTCTCGACTCCTCATCTATAGAGGTGTGTCATCTTATATCTGATGTATTTAAACATCTACTTTTCCATTTTTAACGGTATAAGCTTTTCCCTTTACATGAATGGTTCCATTATAGTTAAAGTCTACTTTCCCACCTTTTATATACCACCAACCATTTTCATTATTGGCAATTCCGTTAAAGTTAAAGTTGACTTTTCCGTTTTCCACACGCCACCAGCCATTTTCGTTGTTGGATACACCGGTGTAATCAAATTTTACCTGACCACCGCGGATATACCACCAGCCATTCTGATTGTTGGTAATTCCATTATAGTTAAAGTTGACCTGGCCGTTTTCCACACGCCACCAGCCATTTTCATTGTTGGATACGCCGGTATAATCAAATTTTACTTCACCATCACGGATATACCACCAGCCGTTCTGATTATTTGTAATTCCGTTATAAGTGAAATCAACTTTTCCGTTTTTGATACGCCACCAGCCACTGGCATTATTGGCCACCGTATCAGAAAAGATTACCTGACTTCCACGTACATTCCACCAGCCGCTCTCACCGTTTACAGTTCCTTCAATCACATTGTTGGTCTGCATCGTCACGCGACCTTTTTCCACATACCACCAGCCTGCAGCATTTTTGGCAAAACCGGTATAAGTTGTATCCTGTTTTCCGTTTACCGTATAAATCCAGTTGCCATTTGCGTCCTGTACAATGTCTTTTTTCTCACCGCCGATGATATCGGAAGAACCGGTATAAACTTTGTTGAAATACAATCTGCGGATCAGTTCTCTGGTTGTATCCACACCGGCATCCCCGTCTGCAGACAGACCAACGTTCTGCTGAAATTCTTTGACTGCTGCTTTGGTTGCCGGGCCATAACTTCCATCCAGATCCAGACCGGCTCCCTGATACTCGTTCAGTGCTTTCTGCAGCCACTGGATTCCGATCTTATTTGTTCTCGGAGATGTTGAAGGCATACGGTAATCTCCAGATTTGCAGTAAGTCCAGCCCTCTCCGGAAGCATCCACGTAGGCATTGATTCTTCTGGTGATAAAAGATTTCCGATTTGCATCAGACTGTGCCAGCCATGTATTTCGGTTTGTATATGCATAACAAACGGTCGCAATATGTATCTCATTTAATGTCAGATCAGACAGACTGCCAAGATTTTTGGCATATCCGAGGATCGTATTTACACCACCGGATCCCGCCTGATTTTCCACATCTGCAAGATAAGCAACAGCTGCCGCATTTCTGATGCCGCGATTGTAAATATCATTAATATATGCGGTTACATCAGTATCTTCCAGGGAATCCTGCGCCATCTGACTCTGGTTTGTTGCCAGAAATGCCTTAATCTTCGCTGTCTCATCGGTATTTAGCACACGTTTGCTCCAGCTGCTTCCACCTTCAATCTCATTATACAGCGTCTCGCCCAAAATCTCTTTTGCCATGTCGTTATCACCGGCAACGATCATCTGAAGCAGGCTTTTGGCACGGTTTGCATGCCACTGCATTTTTCCAATGGAAAGCGCACCGTTATCATTTGGATTAACGGAATTGTATGTACCTTCATATTTACGGATCATAACTTTTGCTGTGTTGATAATATCTGTAGTAGCCACACCTCCGATACTGGACGGAGTGCTGACTGCTGCCATTACCATGATCTGTGCTTCCTGCAGAGAAACTTCATCTTCGGATTCCTGCAACATTGTGCTGTCGTTCGGAACATTTGCTACATCAGCTGCATCTTCGGTTCCAACCGCAGCCGTATCGGATGATGAAATCTGTGTGTCAGATCCGGCTGTTGCATTCTGCTTTTCCTCTGCTGTGCCTGTTCCATTTTCCACATCAGAAGCATCCAAAGCTGTTCCATTCTGATCTGTATCAGCTGCCACATTTTCTGCCAGCTGCTGTGCTTCATCTGTGTTTTCTGCATCCTGTGTCTCTGCGGTATCTGTCACAACTACAGGCCGATGCGACTGTGGCAGGGAAGCGGCCCATGCCGCGGAACTGCTGCTTACCGTCAACGCTACAACTAACCCAAGTGCTGCTATTTTCTTACGTCTCATTTACATATCCTCCTTACAAATAAATCATGCTGTCATAACTTTGTTGTCTCTCTATTCATAATCCCCAAATTTATGCTATAACGATTTAAAAATGCCACTGCTGATATATGTTTTTGCTAATTATCAGTAGAAAACAGAATCATTTCACCACTGATATCAGTGCCATGTTAATTTCTGCTGCCAAGCTGCCAGAAGGCCACTGCACTGGCTGCCGCCACGTTCAGGGAATCTACCCCGTGCGCCATCGGTATCTTTACAGTGTAATCACAGTCCGCAATGGTATCTCCACCGAGACCGTCTCCTTCCGTTCCAAGCACGATGGCAAGTTTTTCCTCGCTCATCAGCCCGGCATCATCAATGCTGACGGAATCATCCCGCAGCGCCATGGCCGCTGTCTTAAATCCAAGCTTCTGTAATGTCCCCATACCATCTTCCGGCCATTTTTCCTTTTCCGGAAAGATTGTCCAGGGCACCTGAAACACCGTTCCCATGCTCACACGCATAGCTCTCCGATACAGCGGATTGCTGCATCCCGGTGTCAGAAGTACCGCATCCATATGTAACGCTGCTGCCGAACGGAAAATTGCTCCCACATTCGTCGGATTGACCACGTTTTCCAGTACTGCGATCCGCCGCGCGTTACTGCAAACTTCCTCTACAGCTGGCAGTGTGCGGCGTTTCATGGCACACAACATCCCCCGTGTCAGAGCAAATCCGGTAAGCTTCGTCAACACCTCATATTCTGCGGTGTAAACCGGGATTTCCCCACAACGCTCGATCAGCGCTTTTGCCTGAGTTTCAATATGTTTCTGCTCCACCATCATGGAAATCGGTTCGTATCCCGCATCCAGCGCCCGCTCCACAACTTTCGGGCTTTCCGCAATAAAAACGCCCGGATTCGATTCGTGGATCCGCAAAAGCTGCACTTCGGAATACCGCGCATAAATATCCAGTTCCGGTGCCGCAAAATCTGTAATTTCAATTATATTTGCCATATAGTTTCTATACTCCTGTATCTTTCTGCCAGAAACATCTTTCTCCGAAAGATCACTTCATATATTTTTCATTATAATTCTCAGAGATGAGTTTGTCTGATTTATCCCCAATTTTAGCATAATCCCGTAAAATATGATACCCGGCTCTTTTTGTTTTTTACGACTTTTCTTCTATTTTATGGTAATAACCACAGATTTTTTCTATCATCAGGGTTATACTACATAGTATCAAGGAAAAGGAGGACATCACATATGTCTATGATGAAAAATATAAACAAAGCCGAAGTGCTTGTGTTAAAAAATGAGGTGGAATACCAGAAAGGTCAGGTTGTCAGCAAAACCCTTGCGCAGAACGATGCGTTAAGTGTAACTTTATTTGCTTTTGACAAAGACGAAGAGATCAGCACGCATGAGTCTGGCGGAGACGCTTTCGTTACCTGCTTAGACGGTGTGGGACGCATCACCATCGACGGTGTAGAACACGAACTGCACGAAGGCGAATCCATTGTTATGCCGGCAAAACATCCGCATGCTGTTTATGGAAAAGAACAGTTCAAAATGCTGTTAGTGGTTGTATTCTAAAAAATATATATCTTCAAATTTTTATTTTCTGGACCGTATGATAATATTTTTATTCATACGGTCTTTCTTCCATGCTTCGCATTCTAATTCTTTAGAATAATTTTCTTGTTTTTTAGAATCCCTGTTTTACAGGTATCTTTTCAGATATAATCATAAATAGTAGACTCATCCACATCG
>CAVAFS010000013.1:0-17897 GCA_963587975.1 Bulleidia sp.
AGATCGTCGATCAATACGCCAATGTAAGATTCGGAACGATCCAGAATCAGAGGCTCTCTGCCCTTTACTTTCATGGCTGCATTGATACCTGCGATCAGTCCCTGAGCAGCTGCTTCTTCGTATCCGGAACTTCCGTTAAACTGTCCACCACTGAACAGTCCGGAGATTTCCTTGAACTCCAGAGAAGGATACAACTGACGCGGATTGATACAGTCATACTCAATTGCGTAGGCATTCCTTACAATCTTGACGTTCTCTAATCCCGGTACAGTGTGGTACATGGCGTACTGCACATCTTCTGGAAGGGAACTGGACATACCGCCGATATACATTTCATTTGTATGAATTCCTTCCGGTTCAATGAATACCTGATGGCGGTCTTTGTCGGCAAACTTTACAACTTTGTCCTCGATAGACGGACAGTAACGCGGGCCGGTTCCTTCAATCATACCGGAAAAAAGCGGGGATCGGCTTAAGTTTTCACGAATGATCTCGTGTGTTTTCTCATTGGTATAAGTCAGCCAGCAGCTTACCTGATCAATCTGAACATCATCCGGAT
The DNA here is from genome assembly GCA_963587975.1 of Bulleidia sp. GTDB lineage: Bacteria > Bacillota > Clostridia > Lachnospirales > Lachnospiraceae > Eubacterium_I. The sequence goes on from CAVAFS010000013.1 coordinate 560, forward strand.
TGGTTGTAAATGAGAATGGTACTACTCTCTCATCGCCAAGCTGTTCCTGCATTTTGGAAAAATCAACGGAACGTCTGTCAATACGGGCTGGTGTACCTGTTTTAAAACGGAACATTTCCACGCCGTTTGCAACCAAAGAATCCGTCAGATGGTTGGCTGCCTGCAGTCCGTTCGGACCAGTATGGTTGACTACGTCTCCGTAGAGACATCGGGCTTTCAGATAAGTACCGGTACAAAGTACGACTGCTTTGGCATAATACTCTGCACCTGAAAACGTTTTCACACCGCGAATCTGCTTATCCTCCACCATCAATTCGGTAACTTCTGCCTGACGCAGTGTCAGGTGGTCGGTGTTCTGTAATACCTGTCTCATTCTGGCACTGTAATCGGCTTTGTCCGCCTGTGCACGCAGAGAATGAACGGCAGGTCCTTTTGATTTATTTAACATTTTAGACTGGATAAAGGTATGGTCGATATTGACACCCATCTCACCGCCTAAGGCATCGATTTCGCGTACCAAATGGCCTTTGGAGCTGCCTCCGATATTCGGATTACACGGCATCATGGCTACGCTTTCAATGCTGATGGTAAAAAGAATAGTTTCCAGTCCGAGTCGTGCGCAGGCAAGGGCTGCTTCACAGCCTGCATGGCCTGCACCGACGATACAAACATCATAATTTTCTTTTACAACTGGCATATATTTTTCCTCGCTTTTTATTTGCCCATACAGAACTTACTGAAGATCTCATTTACCAGATCCTCGCCAACGGATTCACCGATGATTGTACCCAGTGTCTCATAGGCATTCATCATATCAATGGTAAAGAAGTCCTCTGGCATTCCATCGTCAATACTCTGCAGTACCATTTTCAGGCTGCTCTCTGCTTCTGCCAGAGCATTTTTCTGCCGGATATTTGTAATATATACTTCATCATTGAAGGACAGTTTTCCACTGAAAAACATTTCCTCAATCAGTTTTTCTAACTCATGAATTCCGGTGTTGTTTTTGGCAGAAATTGACAGGATCGGTTTGTCCAGGCATTTTTTCAATACAGCTGCATCTGTCTTTGTATCCAGATCGGATTTGTTCAGCAGAACGATGGCTTTCTTGTCCTGAATAGCCTCGATGATCTCCTGATCGTTTTCATCCAACTCCGTGGAAGAATCCACCACATAAATAATGAGATCCGCTTTCTCAATATATTCTCTGGATTTGTTAACTCCGATTTTTTCCACGATATCTTCTGTATCACGGATTCCTGCGGTATCAATGACATTCAGACCGATTCCACCGATCTGGATCTGCTCCTGCAGGATGTCTCGCGTTGTACCGGCGATTTCTGTAACAATGGCACGCTCCTCTCCCACCAGAATATTCAGCAGAGAAGATTTACCGGCGTTTGGTTTGCCGACGATGGCGGTGTTGATACCTTCTTTTAACATCTTTCCATTATCGGAAGAATCCAGCAGTTTTTTAACTTTGGTATGAGCATCACTCATGATCTCATGTAACTTCTCCGGATAGCCATCCAGTGAAACGTGCTCAGGGTCATCCAGTGCGGATTCGATAAAGGCGATCTCATGCAGTACAACGGCACGGATGTCCTTTATTTTCTCTAAAACGGCGCCCTGTAACTGACTGACGGAACTCTTTAAGGCCAGCTCATTCTGGGCGTTGATTACGTCGATTACGGACTCTGCCTGGGACAGATCAATACGTCCGTTTAAGAAAGCCCGCTTTGTAAACTCTCCCGGTTCTGCCGGGCGGGCTCCATATTTTAAAACTGTTTCCAGTATTTTTTTCATAACCAGAACACCACCGTGACAGTCGATCTCGATGGTATCTTCGCAGGTGTAACTGCGCGGTGCTTTCATGATCAGAAGCATAACTTCATCCACTACTTCTTCACCGTCTACCACATAGCCATAATGGATGGTATGTGTCTCCATATCGGAAACCTTACGGCTTCCTTTTTTTGGACGAAAAATGCGATCTGCAACTTCTAACGCTTCGTCACCGCTGATGCGGACGATTCCGATGCCGGAATTGGACATGGCTGTTGCAATCGCTGCAATTGTATCAGTTTTCATATTCGCTCTTCATCTCTCAAATTAAATAATATATGTCGGAATATTTTTATTGCTATAACGCAAATAAAACTTTCAAGAGAAAACTGCTGATCGTGTCAACAATTTTCCCTGAAAGTTTATTTAAATAAAAAACAAATTACTGTCTCTTTAATGTAATTACAACGTGTCTGTAAGGTTCATCACCTTCGCTGTGTGTAGATACATAGCGGTCATTCTGCAGTGCGGAATGGATCACGCGTCTCTCGAACGGATTCATCGGCTCCAGAGATACTGCTTTTTTGGTACGTTTTACTTTGTAAGCAATATTCTTTGCTAGGTTCTCGAGGGTATCTTTTCTTCTCTTACGGTAATCCTCGGTATCAAGTTTTACTCTGGTGTATGTATCAGAGTGTTTGTTGATTGCAAGGTTTGTAAGATACTGAAGAGAATCCAGTGTCTGACCACGTTTACCGATCAGAACGCCCATCTCAGCACCTTTCAGCTCTACGTCGTATACATTCTCTTCCTCTGCGGAAGCATTGATCAGGATCTCAACTTCAAGTCCCATAGCCTCAAATACCTGAGAAAGGAAATTTCTGATATGATCTACAACGGTATATTTTTTGCGGGCTTTGATTTTTGCCGGTTTACTGTTGAATCCAAGAAATCCTGAACTGCCTTTTTCTAACACTTCATACTCGATCTGATCGCTTGTTACGCCAAGTTCAACCAGTGCATTTGTAAGTGCATCATCAACAGTTTTTCCTGTAAATTCGATAAAATCCATTACAATGCCCTCCCTATTTTGTATTTTTGTTGTTGAAATCTTTTACAAGATTTGCCTTGGAAGCCATACTTCCCTCTTTGTATTTCTTTCCAGTATCCTGCTTGATGTCCTTGTGGGAAACAGAAGCGGCTTTGTCAGCCATGGATTTGTACTGGATATTGCGAGTGCTTACTTTTGCAGCGTTAGCGATCTGCTCGCCTGCTACGCCTTTTTTCTCGATTTTCTTTTTGTTCTTAGCTGCAGCTTTTGCCTGATTCTCTTTGATTACTTTTTCAAGATCCATCTTGTCAAAGTGTTTGTTTAACAGGAACTGCTGGAAGCTTCGGATTACGGAACCTGCGATCCAGTAGATACCAACACCGACCGGAAGGAAGAATACGATGAATACAGAGTATAAAGGCATCATATAGTTCATCATTTTCATCTGTCCAGCCATTGCTTCCTGCTGTCCGCCACTTGCTGCCTGCGGCATCAGACGGATGTTCAGGAACTGAGTTAAAGCTGCTAAGATCGGTACAAGCAGTGCAAGGATAATAAATACATAATGTCCTTCATGGAAGCTTGTAGTAATAATTGTCTTCGGAGAGTATACGATACTGATTCCGAGGAAGTTATTAAAATGCTCTACTGCAGACTGTGTACTGGAAATAATATCGGATAAACCACTGAATTTATCCTGCAGTAAGGTCCAGTTATCACTGGTACATTTGTAAAGTACATCAACGATAGAATCATAAGCCTGCTGGTCTGTGCCTGAGAAGTTCAGGGTAATACCACGAAATACAGAGTTTTTGTTGGAAACTGTATCCAGGAAACTGCTCATGGTATCCTGATATCCGCTGGTACCCATAATACCGGTTACAAGGCCGTCAAAAGTATTTTTAACGCTTGTGATGTATGCCGGTACATTGTAAATAACACGATAGAGAGCAAACAGGATCGGGAGCTGGATGAGCATAAAGATACAGCTTCCGGACGGGGATACACCGTATTTCTGGTAAACGGCCTGTGTCTCCTCGTTCATAGCCTGAACGGATGCCTGATCTCTTCTGTTTTTATACTTTTTCTGAATGGCCTGAATCTCAGGATTCATGATCTGTGACATCTTTGAGAACTTCTGCTGCTTGTAGGTAAGCGGAAGTAAGCAAAGATAGATAACAATCGTAAATACAATGATTGTCAGACCTACGTTCTGGATGTTTAAGAACTTGTCCATAAAAACGTAGATTGCGTTCATAAGGTAACCGAGTACCTTTGCGATTGGTCCTAAAATCTTACCTGAATTCTGTGTAAGTAAAAATAAGGAATCCATCTGGTTGCCTCCTATAATCATGGAACCGGATCGTATCCACCCTTAGAGAACGGATTACAGCGTAAAATGCGCCAGAGCGCAAGTAATCCACCCTTCCATGCGCCGTACTTCTCCACTGCCTCCAGCCCGTAGGTGGAGCAGGTCGGATAATAAGGACATTTCGTGGTTTTCATCGGAGAAATGTATTTACGATACCATTTTATTAAAAAAATCAATATTTTTTTCAATGTGATTCCATCTTCTTTTCTTCGGGGTTCATGATTTTCTGAAGATTTCCCAAGTGCAGCAATGCGGATTCGATTTCGTGATATGATGCGTTTTTTGCGCCTGCCCTTGCGATGACTACAATGTCCCAACCACTATGGAACATCTCTTCGTGTAGTCTGTAACTTTCTCTTACTAATCGGGTAATGTGATGTCTTACAACACTGTTACCAACTTTTTTACTAACGGAAATTCCTAATCTGTTTCTGTCCGAGTCATTTTTCAGTGTATACATGACCAAAAGTCTGTTTGCATAAGATTTTCCTTCCCGGTATACTTTCCGGAAATCACTGTTCTTCTTTAATGATTCTGAAAAATGCATGTTTTCTGTCCTCTGATCTCAAAACATTTTGTTTAAAGAGAAGAAAAGACCACAAACGTTGTGGCCTAAGCTGTTAATTTTTTTCTTCCTTTTAATCTTCTAGCGGCCAAAACTTTTCTTCCGCCTGCTGTACTCATTCTTTTTCTGAAACCGTGAACTTTCGCTCTCTGTCTCTTCTTTGGCTGATAAGTCATTTTCATCGTGATACACCTCCAATCTTCGTAGCATCATTTCCGATGATAGCAAATAATGTCTGACAAGTCAATAGAATTTTAAAAAGTTTTCAAAAAGCGTGTAAAACGCCCGAAAATCCATTTTTTGACGTGCATGTACTCCTGTGCGAATATGAAGTTTTCATTGAAAAATGGCGCGATTTGAGTTATCATAGACATTGGACAACTATCCAGCGCATCTTGAAATAGAAATGGATAGTGTAAATCGTTAAAAACGGCTCAAAACAGTTAGAAATGTAAAACAGAGCCGAAAAAAGGAAATGGAGCGTGTTATGCATCTGGTCGAAGAGAAATGGGATGAGATTCTTCTGACTGTGAAACGGGAGCATGAATTGACGGATATCTCTTTTAATACGTGGTTAAAACCGTTGCAGATATTCGCAATCCAGAACGAACGCATCTATATTCTGGTGTCCAGTGAGCAGATGGGCCTTACCTATATTAATAGGAAATATTACCTTCCGTTGAAGGTTGCGGTGGCCGAAATCACGGGAACGGAATACGAGATTGAATTTGTTCTTCCGGAACAGGCGAAGAAACTGAAAATGCCGCATCCGAGACGGCGTGCTACGACAGAAGAAGCGGAACGGTCAAATCTGAATCCGAACTATACATTCGATACATTTGTGGTGGGAAATAATAACCGGTTTGCCCATTCAGCGGCACTGGCTGTGGCGGAATCCCCCGGAGAAGTATACAATCCGCTGTTTATCTATGGTGGCGTGGGACTTGGCAAGACACATCTGATGCATTCCATAGCACATTTTATTCAGTCCACACATCCTGAACGGAAGGTTCTGTATGTTTCATCGGAAACATTTACCAATGAATTAATTGAAGCGATTCGAAATGGAAATAATACGGCCATGAGCCGTTTCCGGGAAAAATACCGCAGCATTGACGTGCTGCTGATCGATGATGTGCAGTTTATCATAGGAAAAGAAAGCACGCAGGAGGAATTTTTCCATACGTTCAATGAGCTTCATGTGGCCAAAAAACAGATCATTTTATCCAGTGACCGGCCGCCGAAAGAGATGGAGACGCTGGAAGAGCGCATCCGCTCCCGGTTTGAATGGGGACTTTTAGCGGACATCGGAGCGCCGGATTATGAGACCCGTATGGCCATTTTGCGGAAAAAAGAGGAACTGGACGGTTTTGCACTGGATGATGAGATTTTGAATTACATTGCGGTGAATATTAAGTCAAATATCCGGGAGCTGGAGGGCGCGCTAAATAAGCTGATCGCTTACGCAAACCTGGTGCAGACGGATATCACCATGGAGATCGCAGTGAAAGAACTGCAGAACATTATTTCCCCGGATAAACCGCTGGAAGTGACACCGGAGCTGATTGTGGAAGTGGTTGCGGAGCATTTTGGAATTACCATGGATCAGATCTTATCAAAATCCCGGAGCAATGACGTGGCAAAACCCCGGCAGATCGCTATGTATCTGTGCAAAAATATGACGGATGCATCCCTGGAGACCATCGGAAAAGCGGTGGGTGGCAGAGATCATTCCACGGTGGTGCATGGGATCAAGAAAGTGGCGGATGATATCAGTGTGGATAAGTCTGTGGAACGAATGGTGACAACCATCCGGAAAAAGATCAATCCATGCTAAATCAGGCAGGAAAAACGTTCCATGGGTGATGGATATTTTTGCCTGGTGGACAAAGTGAGGGAGCTTATCCACATAGTATGCCCGGAATTTAAAATATTTATTCACAGCAAATGAGAAAAGAATGATGGCAGTAATCCTCTTAACGTAAGGCTTTGCGGTGTTATACACTTATCGACAGCCCCTAAGACGATTACGACGAAAACCATTTATATATAAATATATTACGAGAAGTTATGATACCTGAAAGGAGTTATTCACATTATGAAGTTAATCTGTTCAAAAGCAAACCTGGTAAAGGGTGTCAGCATTGTATCAAAGGCTGTTCCATCCAGAACAACCATGCCGATCCTGGAATGTATTCTCATCGATGCATCGGCAAATGAGATCAAGCTGACTGCAAATGACATGGAACTTGGCATAGAGACAGTAATCGAAGGAGAGATCGTGGAGCGCGGAATTATTGCACTGGATGCAAAATTCTTCTCTGAGATCGTTCGTAAACTTCCAGATAATGATGTTGTCATCGAATCCGATGATTCTTTCCAGACAATCATTACCTGCGAGAAAGCGAAATTCAACATTGTTGGAAAATCCGGCGAAGATTTTTCCTATCTGCCATATATTGAGAAAAACGAGTCCATTCGCATTTCCCAGTTCACACTGAAAGATGTGGTTCGCCAGACCATTTTCTCTATCGCAGATAACGATACAAACAAACTGATGACCGGTGAACTTTTTGAAATCAACGAGAACCGCCTGAGAGTCGTATCTCTGGACGGACACCGTATTTCCATCCGGAATATCGAGTTAAAAGAAAATTACAGCCCGTTAAAAGTAGTCGTTCCGGGCAAGACTTTACAGGAGATCAGCAAGATCCTCACCGGTGAGGCAGAAGATATGGTGGATATCTTCTTTGCGGACAATCACATTTTGTTTGAGTTTGATCAGACAAAGGTTGTATCCCGACTCATTGAGGGTGAGTATTTCCACATTGATCAGATGCTTTCCACGGATTACGAGACAAAGGTAAAAATCAACAAACGTGAGTTTTTAAGCTGTATTGACCGTGCAACCCTGCTGATCCGCGAGGGTGAAAAAAAACCGATCATTCTGAACATTCAGGACGGAAGCCTGCAGTTAAAGATCAATTCTTTCGTAGGTTCCATGAACGAGGAAATCGAGATCGAGAAAGAGGGAAAAGATCTTCTGATCGGATTTAACCCGAAATTCTTTATCGATGCACTGCGTGTCATTGACGAAGAGGAAGTTACTTTATACATGGTAAACCCGAAGGCCCCTTGTTTTATCAAGGATGACGCAGGTACATTTGTATACCTGATCCTTCCGGTTAACTTCAACGCTGCAACGGTATAAAAGCAGTGGAATAAGTATTACAGAAAACAGAGGCTTGTTTACAGAACCTCTTCAAGAGGTTTTACAATTAAGAGGAAGATTGGAGAGACAGATGGAAAAAGTTATCATCAGAGATGATTTTATCAAACTTGGCCAGGCCATGAAACTTGCTGGCATGGTTGGCTCCGGTGTGGATGCCAAAATGCTGATCCAGGACGGGCAGGTAGAGGTCAACGGAGAAGTAGAATACCAGCGCGGCAAAAAGCTCCACGAAGGAGATGTCATTACATTTAACGGAGAGAGTGTTCAGATCGGCAAATGATTATAAAATCACTGGAATTAAAGAATTTTCGCAACTATCAGGCTCTCGGCATCGCCTTTGATGCCGGAACCAATATCTTGTACGGAGATAATGCCCAGGGAAAGACAAATGTGCTGGAATCCCTGTATGTCAGCGGGACTACAAAGTCTCACAAAGGCAGCAAGGACAAAGAAATGATCCGTTTTGACGCGGACGAGGCACATATCCGCACCATTGTGGAAAAAAATGGTGTGGAAAACAGGATCGATATTCATCTGAAGAAAAACAGTGCCAAGGGAATCGCAGTGAACGGCATTCCGATCCGGAAAGCCGGAGAACTGTTTGGAATCCTGAATCTGGTTGTTTTTTCTCCGGAGGATTTGAATATTATCAAAGACGGACCGGCGGGGCGCCGCAGATTTATGGATATGGAATTAAGTCAGTTAGACAGTATTTATCTGCACAATCTGACGAAATATCACAAGATCCTGCAGCAGCGCAACAAACTGCTGAAGGACATCCATTTCCGACCGGATCTGGAGGCGACGCTTCCGGTGTGGGATGAGCAGCTGGTGCTCTATGGAACGAAGATCATTCAGCGCAGACAGAAATTTTTGCAGGAACTGAATGAAATGGTCCGGGGGATCCATCAGAATATTTCCGGAAATAAGGAAACGCTGCAGCTTGTGTATGAACCATCTGCCACGGCAGAGGAACTGGCGGCGCGCATGGAGGAATCCCGCATGAAGGACCTGAAAATGGGAATGACGTCTTACGGACCGCACAGGGATGATATTTCCTTCCTGATTAATGAGACGGATATCCGCAAATACGGTTCCCAGGGGCAGCAGAGGACATCTGCACTTTCGTTAAAGCTGGCGGAGATCGAGCTGGTGAAACAGCTGATCCACGATACGCCGGTGTTACTTCTGGATGATGTGTTGTCAGAGCTTGACAGCAACCGGCAGAATTATCTGCTGAACAGCATCCATGATATTCAGACCATTATCACATGTACCGGTCTGGATGAATTTGTTAAAAATAGATTTCACATAAATAAAGTGTTTTTCGTCAGGGAAGGCACGATAGCAGAACAGTAGGAGGACAGGAATGAGTACAGAATACGGTGGAGATCAGATTCAGATTTTGGAAGGTCTCGAAGCAGTACGAAAAAGACCGGGTATGTATATCGGAAGTACTTCTTCCCGCGGACTTCACCATCTTGTATACGAGATTGTGGATAACGCCGTGGATGAGGCACTTGCAGGATTTTGCTCGGAAATAAATGTAGATATCAACGAAGGCGACACCATTACCGTTACCGATAACGGACGTGGAATTCCGGTAGACATCAACCACAAAGCCGGAAAACCGGCGGTAGAGGTTGTATTTACCATTCTGCATGCAGGTGGAAAATTTGGCGGTGGAGGGTACAAAGTATCCGGCGGACTGCACGGTGTAGGTGCTTCCGTAGTAAACGCCCTTTCTAACTGGCTGGAAGTTCAGGTATGCAGAGACGGACATATTTATCAGCAGCGTTATGAGCGTGGAAAAACCATGTATCCGCTGAAAATCGTTGGTGACTGCCCGGTGGAGCAGACCGGTTCCAAAGTAACGTTCTCCCCGGATGGAAGTATTTTCGAAGATACTGTATATGATTACGATGTATTGCGTCAGCGTCTGCGTGAGATGGCGTTCCTGACCAAAAACCTGCGCATCGTTTTGACAGACAAGAGACCGGGACAGGAGCGTTCTGAAACCTTCCATTACGAGGGGGGTATCAAAGAGTTCGTTCAGTATCTGAACAAGAGCAAAGAAGCTCTGTATGACAATGTTATTTACTGTGAGGGTGAGCGTGACGGCGTCTATGTAGAGGTTGCAATGCAGCACAATGACTCCTACAACGAATCAACCTTCAGTTTTGTAAACAATATCACGACTCCGGAAGGTGGTACACACCTGGCCGGATTCAGAAATGCCCTGACAAAGACGTTTAACTCTTATGCAAAGGCAAACAAACTGGTGAAAGAAAACGAAGCAGCTCTTTCCGGTGAGGATATCCGTGAGGGTCTGACCGCTATCATCAGCGTTAAAATCTCTGAGCCTCAGTTTGAGGGACAGACAAAACAGAAACTTGGAAACAGCGAAGCCCGTGGTGCGGTAGACAGCGTTGTAAGTGAGCAGCTTACTTACTTCCTGGAGCAGAATCCGACAGTTGCAAAAACAATCTGCGAGAAATCCTTGCTGGCACAGCGTGCCCGTGAGGCAGCTCGTAAAGCCCGCGATCTGACCAGAAGAAAAACCGCTCTGGAGGGAATGTCCCTTCCGGGAAAACTGGCAGACTGCTCCGATAAAGATCCGAAAAACTGCGAGATCTACATCGTAGAGGGTGATTCCGCCGGCGGTTCCGCAAAGACCGCAAGAAGCCGTGCAACACAGGCGATTCTTCCGCTGCGTGGAAAAATCCTGAACGTAGAGAAAGCAAGACTGGATAAGATCTATGGAAATGCTGAGATCAAAGCCATGATCACAGCGTTCGGAACCGGTATCCATGAAGACTTCGATATCACAAAACTGCGTTATCACAAGATTATCATCATGACCGATGCCGATGTGGATGGTGCTCATATCAGTACCTTACTGCTGACCTTCCTGTATCGTTTTATGCCGGAACTGATCAAACAGGGTTATGTATATCTGGCACAGCCGCCACTGTACAAACTGGAGAAAAACAAAAAAGTATGGTACGCATACAGCGACGAGCAGTTAAATGCCATTCTGGCAGAAGTAGGACGTGACTCCAGCAACAAGATTCAGCGATACAAAGGACTGGGCGAGATGGATGCAGAACAGCTCTGGGAGACAACCATGGATCCGGAAAAACGAATCCTGCGCCGTGTCACCATGGACGAGGCAGCAACCGCAGAGATCGACCTGACATTTACAACCCTGATGGGAGATAAAGTAGAGCCGCGTCGTGACTTCATCGAAGCAAACGCGAAATACGTAGAAAATCTCGACGTATAAAAAGCTTTCATATAGCGTAGTGACAGACGAAACGTAGTAAGGGAAAAATGAGGTATTAAAAAACTTATATAGGAACTGTTCTGAAAAAACACAAAGCAGGACGTCTCAGTCCGCGTGTGCTTTTTCAGAACAGTTCCAACAAAGAGTAACTATCATTTTTCCCGCATTAGAGAGAGGAATATAAATGGACGACAAGATATTTGATCAGATCCACGACGTGGACCTGAAGAAAACCATGGAGAAATCCTACATCGATTATGCCATGAGCGTAATCGCATCCAGAGCTCTTCCGGATGTCAGAGACGGATTGAAACCGGTACAGCGCCGAGTTCTCTACTCCATGATCGAATTGAACAACGGACCGGACAAACCGCATCGTAAATGTGCGCGTATTGTCGGTGATACAATGGGTAAATATCATCCACACGGAGACAGCTCCATCTATGGTGCCTTAGTAAACATGGCACAGGACTGGTCCACACGTTATCCGCTGGTGGATGGTCACGGAAACTTCGGTTCTGTGGACGGCGACGGCGCAGCTGCCATGCGTTACACAGAGGCGCGTCTGAGCAAGATTTCCATGGAAATGCTGGCGGATATCAACAAAAACACCGTTGATTTCCAGCCAAACTTTGATGAGACAGAGAAAGAGCCGGTAGTACTTCCTTCCAGATACCCGAACCTTCTGGTAAACGGAACCACAGGTATCGCCGTAGGTATGGCTACAAATATTCCGCCACATAATCTGCGTGAAGTCATCGGTGCTGTTGTAAAAATTATTGACAACCGTGTGGAAGAGGACAGAGACACAACCATTGAAGAAATTCTGGAAGTTGTCAAAGGTCCGGATTTCCCGACCGGCGGCATGATCCTTGGTACAGCAGGTATCGAGGAGGCTTATCGTACCGGACGTGGCAAGATCCGTGTGCGCGCGGTGACAGATATTGAGCCAATGCAGAATGGTAAAAACCGTATCGTTGTTACAGAACTTCCGTACATGGTAAACAAAGCCCGCCTCATCGAGAAAATCGCTGAGCTGGTAAAAGATAAACGAGTAGACGGTATCACAGATCTCCGTGATGAGTCTGACCGTCAGGGTATGCGTGTATGCATCGAACTGAGAAAAGACGTCAACCCGAATGTTATCTTAAATCAGTTGTTCAAACATACACAGCTGCAGGATACCTTTGGTGTCATTATGCTGGCCCTGGTCAACAATGAGCCGAAAGTATTAAACCTGCTTGATATGCTGAAACATTACCTGAGACATCAGGAAGACGTCGTAACCAGACGTACCAAATATGAATTAAATAAAGCAGAAGAGCGTGCCCATATTTTACAGGGCTTACTGATCGCGCTGGACAACATTGATGAAGTAATTTCCATCATCCGTGGAAGCCGCACGACACAGGAAGCAAAAGCAAAATTAATGGAGCGTTTCGGTTTAACCGATGCACAGTCTCAGGCTATCGTAGATATGCGACTGAGAGCGCTGACCGGTCTGGAACGTGAGAAGCTGGAAGCTGAGTACAAAGAGCTGATGGCTCGTATCGCTGAGTTGAAAGCAATCCTGGCAGATGAGAAAAAACTGCTTGGTGTTATCAAAGAAGAGATCATGGTCATCAGTGCAAAATATGGTGATGACAGACGTACTTCCATCGGATACGATGAGTATGATATCTCCATGGAAGACCTGATCCCAGTGACAAATACCGTCATTGCAATGACAAAACTTGGCTACATCAAACGTATGAGTGCTGATAACTTCCGTGCACAGCATCGCGGCGGCCGTGGTATCAAAGGTATGGAGACCATCGATGATGATTATATCGAGGAACTGTTTATGACAACTTCCCACCATTATCTGATGTTCTTTACAAATACCGGAAAAGTATACCGTATGAAGGCTTACGAGATTCCGGAGGCAAGCAGAACGGCCCGCGGAACTGCCATTATCAACCTGCTGCAGCTTGCACCGGGTGAGAAGATTACAGCCGTTATTCCGATCAAGGAGTACAAAGAGGGCTGGTATCTGTTTATGGCAACCAAGAACGGTATCGTTAAGAAAACATCCATCACGGATTATGCAAATGTCAGAAAGACAGGTCTGGCAGCCATTACCTTACGTGAAGATGATGAACTGATCGAGGTTAAGTTTACCGATGATACACAGGATGTCTTCCTTGTGACAAAATATGGTCAGTGTATCCGTTTCCATGAGACCGATGTAAGAAGTACCGGCCGTGTATCCATGGGTGTGATCGGTATGAGTCTGACAGACGGTGACGAAGTAGTCGGCATGCAGCTGAATACTCAGGGCGAGCACCTGCTGATCGTATCCGAGCGCGGACTTGGAAAACGTACTTCCATCGATGAATTTACGGCTCAGAATCGTGGCGGTAAAGGTGTAAAATGCTACAAGATCACGGAGAAAACCGGAAATCTGGTTGGAGTGAAAGCGGTAAATGATGAGAATGAGATTATGATCATCAACACCGAAGGCATTATCATCCGTATGAAAGTCAGCGATATCTCTATCCTTGGCCGTGTCACATCAGGTGTCAAACTGATCAACATGGAAGGTGACGTGAAAGTAGCAAGTATCACAAAAGTCAAAGAAGACGAGACTTTAGAAGGCGAAGAAGTTGCAGAGGAAGCAGAAGGAACCGAAGCTGAGAATGCGACAGAGGCAGCAGGCGATGAGCAAAAATAATTTGCCGGAAGAAGCATTTTCAGATATAGAAAATGCAGAAACATATGAACAGTTAGATCTGTCGGAGCTGATCTATGGCATGCCCATGGGCGAAGCAGATTTTATGCTGAACGAGGCGCAGGAAATCCAGTACAACGAAATGTGTCAGGAGTGCAGACAGGACTGCAAGCAGAGCTTTCGCTGTCAGGTGGTGGAGTGCCCGAAATTCAGAGTGAGACGGAGCAGGAAGAAAAAGTAAGAGTGTGCTTTAGCACAGAAAAACTTAGGCTTAGAATCCTTGTTTCCACCGAAAAAACAAACTAAAATGGCGTTAACCAAAAGACATAAAGGTAGCGCAAAGGAGCCAACACCGGATATGGTGCGGGCTCCTTTTTTCATTAAGTAAATGGAAAAACGCTTCAGGTTTTTATATTTGTTTTTTAAGGAGGAACAGGATATGAACGCTCAGGAAATCAAAGAGACAAGTAAAAAGTATGTATTGCAGTCATGGAGTAAACAGGCGGGGCTGAATCCGATCGTGATCGATCATGCGGAAGGCATCTACATGTATGATGCAGAGGGCAACCGTTATACCGATATGTCCTCTCAGCTTGTAAACCTGAATGTGGGATTTGGAAATAAAGCCATCGGCGATGCCATAAAGGCACAGGTAGATAAATTCTGTTTTGTGGGACCGGCTTATGCGGCAGAAAGTAGAGCAACCCTTGGAAAAATGATCATTGATCTGCTTCCGGATAATTTCGGCAAAGTATTTTTCACAAATGCCGGTGCGGATGCCAATGAAAACGCAATAAAAATTGCCCGTATGTATACAGGAAGAAATAAAGTATTCAGCCGTTACAGAAGTTATCACGGATCATCCTTCGGAGCAGGAAACCTGACCGGTGAACCGCGTAGATATCCGCTGGAGCCTGGTATTCCGGGATTTGTTAAATTTTTTGATCCGTATGTATACCGTGAGCCGATCGAATTTGCGTCTGAGGAAGATGCCACAAAATATTATCTGGCAAAATTAAGAGAACAGATCATTTATGAAGGACCGGACAGCGTGGCTGCTATCGTTATGGAAACTATCACAGGTTCTAACGGTGTCATCATTCCGCCAAAAGGATATCTGCCGGGCGTGCGCAAAATCTGTGATGAATTTGGTATCGTCATGATCTGTGATGAGGTTATGGCAGGCTGGTGCAGAACCGGTAAGATGTTTGCCTTTGAAAATTTTGACATCAAACCGGATATTGTGACATTTGCAAAAGGAGTTACCTGTGGCTATGTACAGCTTGGCGGTGTGGCAGTCAGCAGCAAGATTGCAGCATATTTTGACGATCATCTGCTCTCCTGCGGACTGACTTACAGTGGACATCCGTTGGCCTGTGCAGCAGGTGTGGCCTGTGTCAACTACTACAAAGAGGCAAATATTTTAGATAATGTCAATAAAGTCGGCAAAGTTCTTGGCGAGATTCTGGAGGAGTTAAAAGAGAAACATCCGTGTATCGGTGATGTGCGCTATATCGGTCTGTTCTCATCCATCGAGCTGGTGAAAGACAGAGAAACAAAAGAACCGTTAGTACCATACGGCAAAGATCCAGAAGGAACCATGGGCAAGATCATCGGCATGTTGAAAGCAAAGAAATTTATGACTTACTCTCACGAAAATATGATCTTTGTCAACCCGGCGTTGATCATTACCGAGGAACAGCTGCGTGAGGAAATGGTAAAAGTAGATGAAGTATTGACGGAGGTGGATTCATGGCTCACTATCTGACCCCGGAACATATTTTTACCGGAAGGGACTGCCTCTCTGAGGCAGTCGGATATCTGAAACAATGTGGCAAAAAAGCGTTGCTGGTGACGGGACCGCATGTGGTGAAATCGGAAATGTTTGCCGAGTTAAGCCGGATGCTGGCAGATCATGGGATTGAATTTGTGACATTTTCAGAAATTACCGGAGAACCGACAGATGTCATGATCAATGCAGGTGTCAGTGTATTTCTGCAAAAAGGCTGTGATTACTGCATTGGATTCGGCGGAGGAAGTCCGCTGGATGCGGCAAAAGCGATCGCTGTCATGGCTGCAAATGAAGGAAGTATCTCAGATTTTAACGGTAAGGAAATCACGAAAATGGCAGGACCTGTGGTGGCAATTCCAACCACTGCAGGAACTGGTTCGGAAGCAACAAAATTTACGGTTATCACGGATTCTGTGAATGATATCAAGATGCTGCTGAAAGGAGATTGTCTGATCCCGAAAATTGCCATTGTGGACGAGACTTTCAGCTTGTCATCCCCGCAGTCAGTGACTGCCGCAACAGGATTGGATGCACTGACACATGCCGTGGAAGCATATACCTCCAGAAAGGCGATGGATATGACCGATACGCTGGCAGTGTCTGCGGTAAAACGAATCATGAAATATCTGCCGATCGCTTATCGCGATGGCAAAAACCGCGAAGCCAGACACCAGATGGCACTGGCTGCTCTGGAGGCAGGAATCTGCATTAATAATTCCAGTGTGACACTGGTGCATGGACTGAGCCGTCCGATTGGGGCACTGTTTCATGTGGCGCATGGTATTTCCAATGCCATGTTATTGAACGCATGCTTCTCCTTCGCGTTAGAAGGAGCCTATGAGCGGTTTGCGGATCTTGCCAGGGCAATTGGTGTGGCAGATGAGAAACAGGGCGATATTGCGGCAGCAGAGCAGTTTCTGAAAGCCATTGAGCATATCTGTGAGGTGTGCGAAGTGCCGACACTGGAGAAGTATGGAATTCCAAGAGAGGAGTTCTATGCGGCGATTCCAAAGATGGCGCAGGATGCGTTAGACAGCGGAAGTCCGGGTAATACGCGGAAGGTGCCGACATTTGAGGATTGTCAGGAGATTTATAAGGCGGCGTATGCCGGGTAAATGTTGAAACAAATTTAGAGTTTAAACACCTCGAATTCGAGGGGGATAAAAAGCATAATGAGACATTGAAAGAGTCAAAGTCTGTGGTGGACTTTGACTCTTTTTGTATATATTGTCATTTACTAACAAAAAGTAAATAGGTGTATTACTTTTTGTTAGGATACAAGATGGCAGATGCAATTGGATAGAGTTTTTTGTGCCATCACATCTATAATAGCCAAAAACATCAGAAAATTCAGAAAAATAATTGACGGGGGGGATATTGCCAGTATAATAAGATTATGAAGATAAACTATATTTTAAGAAAAACGTTGTAAGGTTGAGAGGAGTATACGATGGGGAAGTGGAGAAAATTACTGGCATTGGCGGGAATCAGCTGTCTGATTTTGGCGGGATGCGGGCAGAATGACGTAACGGCAGACAATGGCAG
>CAVAFS010000014.1:0-6093 GCA_963587975.1 Bulleidia sp.
ATGCGAAGATCCACACGGAAGTGTTTGGTTCGGATCACTGCCCGGTAGAGTTAGATATTAATATGGAATGGTAGGAATGGCAGATGCAGAAAGAACGACAGACAGAACGAAGAAAAATGGAAGATGAGAAGAAGCGTACTGCAAGAAAAGAAGTGCTCAGCTGGGTGCGGATGTTTGCAATTGTGATCATAGTTGTATTTGTGCTGACACAGTTTATTATCATTAATGCAAAAATTCCTTCCGGTTCCATGGAAAATACAATTATGACACATGACCGATTGATTGGATTCAGGTTTGCCTACTGGTTTGATGAACCGCAGCGTGGCGATATCATTCTGTTTGAGTATCCAGTGGATGAGAAACAGATTTATATCAAACGTGTCATCGGACTTCCGGGTGAGACGGTAGAGATCCGTGACGGACATGTTTACATTGACGGATCGGATGAACCGTTGCAGGAAGATTATCTGAAAGAGGAGTGGACCTGGGAAAACGATGGTTATACCTTTGTGGTTCCCGAGGACTGTTACTTTGTAATGGGTGATAATCGAAACGATTCTGAGGATGGTCGTCTTTGGGCTGGTGAGGCTCTTAAATCCGGTGTTGTATCGACACCGGAAGAGGCGGAGAAATACAGCTATGTAAGAAAAGATGAGATCAAGGGAAAAGCAATTTTTAAATATTATTCGAAATTTGCTATCTTAAAATAGAAATTGACAGCATATGGTTGCGGAAAGGAACACAAAAAATGGCAGAATCAATGAAAGACTTCGAAAAAGAACTGGAAGAATCCTACAAAGTAATGGGTGATGGCGAGAAAGATACCGACACTCTGCTTGCATGGGAGAAAATCAAAGAATTATATGAGAATCAGGAGACATTGACCGTTACCGTTTCCGGTATCGTAAACAAAGGTGTGATTGCGCTGGTTGAAGGAATCCGTGGATTTATTCCGGCTTCCAGACTGAGCTTAAGCCATGTGGATGATCTGAATCCGTGGCTTGGCAGAGAACTGCAGGTTCGTATCATTACAGCGGATGCGGAGAATGACAAACTTGTATTATCTGCAAGAGAGATTTTAAAAGAAGCCCGCGATGCGGAGAAAAAATTAAAAGTTGCTGAGATCAAAGAGGGCGAAGTGCTGACCGGAAAAGTTGAGACAATCAAAGATTACGGCGCATTTGTAGACATTGGAGACGGCGTATCCGGACTGGTACACATTTCCCAGATTTCCATGGATCGTATCAAACATCCTTCCGTTGTACTGAAAGAAGGACAGGAAGTTCAGGTGAAAGTCATTGGAAATAAAGACGGTAAGATCAGTCTGAGCATGAAAGCCCTGCTCCAGGAAAAACAGGAAGAGGAAGAAGTACAGGTAGAGATACCGGAGGCAGAAGAAATCGGAACTTCCATGGGAGATCTGCTGAAAAACTTTAAGTTTTAACATAATGAAGGAAGTTTCCTGCTTTTATTGTATCAATCGAATAAGCAGCAGAGAAACAGGTATTATTTGAATTTTGAAAGGAATTGGAGGTTACTCATGGCAGCGAATAAGCTTGTGCGTGAACCTGGAAAATATTTTGACTGCACATCCATGCATGGAAAATGGTGTACGATTACATTGGTCGGACAGGATGTGGGGTATGCCCGGGTGGGAATCATTTCCTCCGGAAAAGATTATATTTTGTTCCAGTTCCGTGATAAAAAGGGACTGGTGGCGAAAGCCTATGTCAAACATATCGTGGAAGTTAAGATGAATGAGCGGAAACTGAAAAAGGAACAGGAGCTGATCGTTCAGGAATGGGATGACAGTGTAAATCCGTTTACCTGGTTCCTTGACAAACGTTGTGACATTCATGTGCACCAGACACGGTTGTTTGAGGCAAGTCCTGGATTTTTCCGGGCAAAGATCATGTTTGTCGGAGAGAATATCATTCGTATCCGGGAAAACAGCAAAGATTACAATCTGAACCAGTTTATGATCTGTGGGATGATGGAGAGTTGAGAGGGTAAAAACAATGGAGAACGAGAAAAAAACAGTCGCACCGGAATTTACAAATGAGGCTGTTGAGACAGCAATGAAAGCATTTCTGGGTGAAAAAACAAATGAAAATATGGCGAAACTGATGCAGGAGATGAAAGATGCGAGATTTCTGGTTCCTGCAGATTTCCCACCGGAAATCAAAAAAGAAGTGATTGAAAAAGCAAAACGCGGCGAAAAGATCGATGTGAAATCAGCACCGCGTATGCTGCCGATCATTGTTCAGAATCAGAAAGGAGAGCATTTTGCACCGGCGTATACATCCAGATCACAGATGAAAACGGATGCAAAATATCCGGCCATTCTGAATGTGACCATCGATGAACTGCTTCGTATCGGTTCTGCACCGCAGCTGGATCTGAAAGGCATCATTGTAAATCCGGATACGGATAAAATGATCCTTCATCCGAAGTTCATTGATGCGATGAAGAAAGTGAAAGCAGCGCAGGCACAGGCTGCACAGCAGCCAAAACAGCCGCAGCAGGGACTGGCAGGTGCTCAGGATAAACCACAGGTGAAACAATTCAAGATGAGCCGGGTGCAGTTTGAACTGTATGCCCGCAGAACCTGCGAATGGGGAATGATCCCGCGTGTTGTATACAAAGAAAATGCTGAGTTCATGAAGAAACTGGAAGAGCAGCAGGGCAGATTTTTGGCAACTCTGTATCGTCAGCCATATGGAGATAAGATTCCGTGTCCATACTCTGAAAAAGATTTTGATGTCATGATCCTGAATATCGATGATACAACTTGTGTGGCAAGTATTGAGCTTCCGAAGCAGAATATGGCACCGCAGATGGCACATTCCATGTACATTGTATGGAATCCACAGAATAACGAGATGCGTTATTTCACCATTGAGCAGGGAATGCAAAATGAAGATAATGTACTCTGTGGCGTAAATGCTGATGGAAAACGCGAGGAGCTTCAGACTGCTCCACCAACCGGAAGTGAAATTTCCGCAGTGTTGGATCTGGTCCGTGAAGAGCGGGAAGAAGCACAGGCATAAAATACTTGAATAATTTTTACATAGCTGATATAATATCTAGCTGTGTTCAGAAAACAGAATAGACAGTTCGTTTGTACCATCCTGTCGTAAAATAAAACCAGGGCTAGAGCAGAAGATTTTTATCTGTGTTTATACGAGCCGTGGTGTGATAAATGCCACGGCTTTTTTTGATGGAAATGAGCAGATGATTTGTATGTACAGAAGAAAATGAGTTTCGATATTTAGTTTGGTACGAACGAGAAGGGGATAGGAATATGTATAAGATTAGAACAGAAGAAAGTTTTGATTCGGCACATTTTCTGGCCGGATATGATGGAAAGTGCAGCAACCTGCATGGACACCGCTGGCGGATCGTGATGGAAGCAGGCGCTGAGCAGCTGCATGAGGATGGACAGCTGCGTGGAATGATCACGGACTTTGGAGATATTCGCAGAGATTTAAAGGAACTGGCAGATTTTTATGATCATGCCCTGATTTATGAGAGCGGTACATTGAAACCGTTGACGATTCAGGCTTTGCAGGAAGAAAACTTCCGTCTGATCGAAGTGCCGTTTCGACCGACCGCAGAGAATTTCGCGAAATTCTTTTATGATAAAATGACAGCACAGGGTTACAATGTGATGGAAATGGCGGTGTATGAGACACCGAATAACTGTGCGGTATATTCTGAAAAATAAAGAAGAACAGTATTTGAATGAGTGGAATAACAAAATATTGATATTTAAGAAGAAAAGATGACAGATAGTGAAATCTGAGAATCGTATAAATTAATTGGAGATAAAAATAAATATGGCAAATTATAAAGTTGTTGAAATATTCAGCAGTATCAACGGGGAGGGAACCCGTGCGGGGCAGCTGGCCGTGTTTGTACGTATGCAGGGCTGCAATCTGAACTGTGCATACTGCGATACAAAATGGGCAAATGAGGAAGATGCGAGATTCCACTGGACTTCCACGGAAGAAATTGTGGAACTGCTACGCAGCATGGAAATCAAAAATGTGACAATCACCGGTGGCGAGCCGCTTCTTCAGGAAAATATACAGGAATTACTGGAAGCGTTGGCCAAAGAAGATGGGCTGCGTGTGGAAATCGAAACCAATGGCAGTGTGGACCTGAAACCGTTTGCCGAGATCCCGAACGGACCGTCATTTACGATGGACTATAAACTTCCGGGAAGTGGCATGGAAGCACCTATGTTGACAGAGAATTTTGATGTTCTGCGTCAACAGGATACCGTGAAATTTGTGGTAAAAGATTACACGGATCTGTGCCGTGCGCGGGATGTGATCCGCACGTATGGTCTGACAAAAAAATGTCATGTGTACTTAAGCCCGGTTTACGGACAGATCGTACTGGAAGATATCGTAAATTTTATGAAAGATAACCGCATGAATGATGTCAACATGCAGCTGCAGATGCACAAGATCATCTGGGACAGCGAAATGCGTGGTGTATAAGAAAGAGAGGATGAGAGATGGCTATAGATAAAGATGCAGTGCGTGAACATGTGCGTGGACTTCTGATCGCCCTGGGAGATGACCCGGACAGAGAAGGGTTAAAGGATACACCGGACCGCGTTGCACGGATGTATGAGGAAGTATTTGAGGGTATGAATTATACCAATCATGAGATTGCACAGATGTTTGATAAAACATTTGAGGAAGATCTGACATTTTCATCTGAAAACAGCGATTTCGTTATCGTAAAAGACATTGATATTTTCAGTTATTGCGAGCATCATATGGCACTGATGTACGATATGAAAGTGACGGTGGCCTATGTGCCAAATGGAAAAGTCATTGGTCTGAGCAAGATCGCCCGAATTGCAGATATGGTTTCCAAACGTCTGCAGCTGCAGGAGCGCATCGGAACCGATATCGCTGAGATCATGCAGGAGATCACCGGTTCTGAGGATGTGGCAGTTTTGATTGAGGGATGCCACAGCTGCATGACAGCCCGTGGAATCAAAAAGACAGATGCAAAGACTTATACGACAACACTGCGTGGACGCTTTCAGACAGATATGCTGCTGCAGATGCGCTTAAATCGACAGTAGTAGCGATAATAAAATATTTCAGTGATAGTGAAATAAAATGAGTATATATTTACTGAACGGAAAGAAACGAGAAAATTGAGGAGGAGAATAAAAATGGCAGAAAAAGCACTGGTATTGTTCAGCGGCGGCGTGGATTCTACAACCTGCCTTGGACTTGCAATTGATAAATATGGAAAAGAAAATGTGATCGCATTGTCTGTATCCTACGGACAGAAGCATGAGAAGGAAATCGAGGCTTCCAGAAAAATCGCAGAGTATTATGGCGTAGAGCATTTATATCTGGATCTGGGAGCAATTTTCCAGTACAGCAACTGTTCTCTGTTGAGCCATTCCACCGAAGAAATTCCGGAGGAAGCCTATGCCAAGCAGCTGACCAAGACAGACGGAAAACCGGTTTCTACTTATGTGCCGTTCCGAAACGGATTGTTTTTATCCTCTGCGGCAAGTATCGCATTATCCAAAGACTGCAGTGTGATCTATTACGGCGCGCACAGTGACGACGCAGCAGGAAGCGCTTATCCGGACTGCTCCGATGCATTCAATCAGGCCATGAGAGAGGCCATTTACCTTGGAAGTGGTAATCAGGTGACCATTGAAGCTCCTTTTGTCAACTGGACAAAGGCGGATGTGGTAAAAAAAGGTCTGGAATTAAAGGTTCCGTATGAACTGACCTGGAGCTGTTACGAGGGCGGTGACAAACCATGCGGAAAATGCGGAACATGCATTGACCGTGCTGCTGCATTTGCAAAAAATGGGGTGAAAGATCCGGCGTTAGATTAATTGACGGATATCATAAATACGGATATTATAAACAGCCGGAAAGGGCATCGCTATTTTTACATTTAGATGTAAGAAATGCATGATTAAAGTACAAATAACTCAGTGAGGTAATGATATGACAGGAAGAAGCAAAGAAGAAACCGCAGGCGTTTCCCTGCTTGGAAATCAGAATGTACGTTATCCGGATGATTACGCACCGGAAGTAC
>CAVAFS010000015.1:0-385 GCA_963587975.1 Bulleidia sp.
TATCCTAATATCTTGTAATTTTATATCACTCACTCTCCCTGTTGCAGATTTTTCCATTCTTCATCTCATACACTTCGTCACACAAAATCTGAATGTCCTCTTTGTTGTGACTTGCGATCAGCACGATTTTCCCCGGTCTGCGAAATTCCAGGATCAGGTTTCTCATCTCGTCAATACCGGATTCATCCAGTCCGTTCATCTGCTCATCCAGGATCAGGATATCCGGATCTTCCATGATAGCCTGAGCGATTCCGAGCCGCTGCTTCATTCCCAGCGAATATTTTCCCACATGTTTTCTGGAAAGCGGATCCAGCCCCACTTTGCGAATGGCATCCATAACTTCCCTTTTCCCGATCTTTCCTGTGATTTTCGCCAGATAAAGCAG
>CAVAFS010000015.1:395-4704 GCA_963587975.1 Bulleidia sp.
AAAGCAGGTTTGACATTGCACTCTCCTGCCACAAAAATCCCGGATTTTCGATCAATGCCCCCAGATTTTCCGGGAAATCAACATCCTTTCCGATCTGTTTTCCACGAACGGTCACATCCCCCAGATCCGGATGTAGATAGCCGCAGATCAGTTTAAACAGCACCGATTTTCCGGAACCGTTTCGTCCCACAAATCCATAAATATGATTCTCATATAAGTCAAGATTGATATCCTGCAGCACATTTTCCCCTTTAAAGGATTTACTCACATGTCTTATCTCAATCATTTTTTCCATCACCGAACCTCCTTAACAACAGTTTCTTTCCTTTTCCATAAATTACAAAAAACAAACTTACAAACACACAGCACTGGATCACGATCACCGGCAGTATCCGAAAACCGTCCGCACCGTAGCTCTGCACCGTGTAATGATACATTCCCCAGCAAAACGGAACCTGCCAGGGAGCAACACACTTCTTTACAACCGAAACCTTTGCCAGACCTTCCCCAAGAATACAGATTCCCGCCGCCAGCTTCATATTTCCGGACAGCAGATACAGCCACAATGCAATTCCCATTAAAAACAAACTGTGCACACCAATCAGACACATGCAGAGTACATATATCCACTGCCAGTCATTCTGCCAGATGCAAAAGGCCGTCAGTACTCCACAAAAGATGCCAAAAGCCAGAATGATCAGTCCAGTCATTTTTCCCAAAATCTGTTTCCACCAGCTCTCCAGGCTCTGATACCGATGCCCGCGCAGATAAGCCCTTCTAAATTCCGTCTCGCAATACCATAATCCCAATAACCACACTGGTGAAAAAGCGAAAAACCATAATAGCAACTGTCTTGAATCTAAGCAGTCAAGCGGATAAGGAGTCAAAGCCTCCGGATCAACACCTTCCGGTGCTGAAATCCATCCGGTTCCTCCTAAGAATTCCATTTTATTTAATGCCAAAAATGCTACACCAACTGCCAGTATCACGCCGAGAAGCAATGCTCCATACCACCATTTCTCCTTTGCGGCTCCCTCATACTCAACTTTGCGGATTGTATTCTGACCTGTCCGGCTGTTTTTCAGGTATCCATTGCTATTTCCACTATTCATGCTGTCCTTCCCCCTGCTCCTTTTTCCTCTGTTCTCTCCAACGGTTCCTCCCAGTCGTAATTGAACTCCCACTGAAAAGCATTTGTTATTTCTCACCACTTGCAGCAGCGGAAGTCTCAACTCAGACTGCGATAAACCATAACACATCATTCCTCGCTTTCTGTCAGCTGAAAATCTGCGTGCTTCACAATTCTGGTTCCGATCAGATAGATCACCAGTATGCTGACCAGATAAAACAGATAGGAATGCCGCATCGTCAGCGCATGTTCCCCCACATGATTCTCAAGCAGACGATTACTTGCATAAAACCAGGGGAACAGCCTGTTATATAATCCACCGGACCAGTACACACCACTCACCGCATAAATCACGCCCACGATGACGATTCCAATCGCCTGATAAGTACACAGATTTAATGCAAACAATATACTTCCAAACACAATACTCATCAGTACAAACAGCAGATACGTATGCAGCATGGCTTCTGTCGGGGAAAAACGCTCCAGTAATTCAGGATCCGGCGCAGTAATCTGCGACACCACGCTGTCTTTTCCGGCATACTTCTGTAAAGCCAGACTCCAGACATTCTGCCAGTACGACCGCTTTATCGCTACAATGATGCTGATCAGTACCGTTCCGGCATAATACAGAAAACTCTGCACCACCACATACAGCCACATGGCACGATACCAGTTTCTGCGTTTTGCCCGGTAAAGCACCAGAAACGAATCCGTATGGACAAAAGGGGCATCGGAAAGCACCACCAGAAAGCCGAAAAACAGCATTGTACTCACCCAATTCGGCATCATCACATAAGCTTCCCACATGTTTGCTGAATGCTCTCCCAGAAAACGGTTATAATATTCCGCTCCCACTGCAGACAATACCATTCCAATCAGATAGCCTGCCAGCACTCGTTTTCGTAAAAAAGAGGATTTTATCTGTCCCTTTAACAAATGAACTACAATCTTAAAATTTTTCATGTTTCACCTGCCTTTTTGCGATCAGCAATATCACAACCGCTACTGCCACAATACCGCATGCAAAATAAAGATACGGTACCAGCAGACTATCCCCGTAATCCGCATCATACCGAAGCATACACGCAGATTCCACCGAATTCGGAAGTAACAGAAATTCCAGTTCATATACCACAAAGTATAAGGCAAATGCAATATATCTGTTTTTCACCAGCAATGAGATCAGCAGCGCAGCCTCAGCCCATAAAATTCCAAAAAGAACCATCAGTACAAAACGGCACAGATATACACTGTCAGTTCCATATGTTTCCATAACTCTCTGCCAGATGAACTGTTTGTCATTATTCCCAAAAGCTACCTTTGAAGAATTTCTTGTAAAAAACTGGATTGGTCCCACTGACACCAGAAACGTAATTCCGGTACACACACCGCCGGAAATCCCCACGGCGATCACTTTATACAACACATATTTCGTGACAGAAATCCGCTGGCGGATCATCTGCAGGTATCCGCTTTTCCGCTCTTCCAAAAAAGAAAATCCATAGGAAATCCCCGGAAATATCCCGGCATAGATGATATAGGAAGACAACGCAAACAGCGCAAAAAAATCTTCTAGTCCACTATAGTAATACGATTCAAAAATAATTCCCCGTAAATTAATCCAGCCAAATATCATTTCATGATACAACAGTGCAATTCCAAGCCCGCAGGCCACCACCATTTTCCAGTTAAAAACCGACCGCTTTATCATTTCTCTCAGCATCCGGTTCTCACACCTCCTGTCCGGCACATTTATGCCTTTTATTTTTAAGTACTTTTTTCTGAATGAACCTTTCATTCAATAAAACAAGCTGTTTTCGCTGTTTACTCAGGATGAAATCACCTCTCCCGTCTGCGCATTCACACAAATATATACATTTGGATCATCTTCCTTATACAGTAGCCACACTGGAAAATACTTCTGATTTGTCGAGTCCACACAGTACGCCAGTGTCAACATTGTATACACCGCACCATTCCATCCTTTAATTTTTCCCTCTGCCGCATTTTCTTTCACAATCCCAAGGAAATCATCCACCGAGATCACGGATACCTTTTTCTGTTCCTGCAGCTCTATCACTCCATTGGTATGAAAGCTTGATACTCCCTCATCCGTGTTAAAAGCCCATTCCCATACAAAACGGCCATCCTCCTTTACCAGCGGCAGACCACCTTTACAGGAAGTCAGACTCACATCTACCATATACTGACCTGTATGTTCTCCCAGTTCACTGTCAAGCACCATGGTTTCCACTCCAAACTCACTGAAAAGATCCTGTGTTTCCTGTGTCATCCGTGTCAGTCGTTCTTCCAGTTCCTGCGTCGGGCAGTTTCCCTTTTTATAAGGAAATTCTGTCACGTCCGGTATCACTTTATTTCCAAATTGTGCAATCTGCTCTGCCGACTGAATTAGATAGTACATCTGCAGTTTTTCCTCTCCATTGACCTCTTTTTGCAGCCACCACTCCTGATTTCCGTATGGAGCTGAAATCTCCTCCAGCTTTTCCCCATTTGTCAGATAGTTGTCTGCCTCTTCCACGGTTGGCAGCGTCTGTGTAAAAGTTCCTTTTCCAATATCTGTGATTGGTATCTCCACACTTGCAGAAATATGAATATCTCCCCCCACAGCAGACTCCGGAACAGCAAATGTTTCTTCAATCTGACGTCCCTGTTCCTTTTCCAGGCTTTTATTCAACGCCTGTATCGCTTTTTCCGATAGTTCACTGCTGCTCATTGCAGACCCTGCTTCTGCTTCTGTCTCCGGATCCGCACACCCACAGGCCAGCATACTCATTGCGCAAACAGCCGCAATTCCAAAGTATTTCCACCTTCTTCGACATGCTTTTATCCACTTTATTTTTTTATTGCTCATCTGTCCTGCCCCCTTTCTTTGGTTCTCCGATCTGTTGCATTTATTATGGCATACTTTTTCCCGGTTCTGTTTTCTTTGTCTGCAAACGGTATTTTTTTGTCCGCGAATGGTTTCCAAAGTCAAACATTTTTTAGTTTCCTTTATTTCGTAAAGCGTTCAAATTAATGCATATTCTCCCCACAGCTGCATATGATGTACAAAGTATGGTATGAGGGGGAAACTGCTAAATGCGCGCAAAGACAAAAATTGTCGTACTTCACATGAAAGAAGTCATTTATACAACTATTTTTATTATTCTTGGCATT
>CAVAFS010000016.1:0-5975 GCA_963587975.1 Bulleidia sp.
CCTTCTGAGAACTACTTCATCCAGCTTCTGCGCAACAACATGATCAACTGTCGGATTTTTGCTTATCATGGAAGTATTGTCATTTTGTACAATCTTCCAAAATTCCGGGAAATGGACTATCGTGACTATCTCCGGGATCAGCTGTACCATATTTTAAAAGATTTTTCTGATCGCAGTATTACCTTATACTTCAGCAAGCCATTTACCAACATCGGACAATTTGCCGAGGCCTATCAGCAGGCTGAAAATCTGCATCGGATGAATCTTCCGGTTACAGACGGCATCTATTGTTTTTACGAAGATCACTGGCTGAAAAATCTAATTGACAGTACGCCGCAAACGGACAAGACGTTTTCCTTCTGCGAACCGTGTCTGCTTCAGATGCTGCATACAGATACAAAAAAATCCCGGCAGCAACTGGAGATACTTTATGAGTATCTCCGCTGCGACCGGAAATTAACGGACGTGGCCAACAAACTCGGTATGCACCGCAACAACGTAATTTATCACGTCAAACAGATAGAAGAAGAATTCCGTCTGGATCTGGATGATCCGGATATGCGTTTGCGACTTTTGATGTCCTTTGAGATATTAAAATACAGATATATCAGCCGTAACTAACGAAACCGCCGGATTTATTTTTATAGCAAATGCGGCAGGCAGGAGACTGTTTTCTTTTATCAGTCAAAATAGTCTCCCCAGCCGTCATCATCATACGCATAATCATCATTATTATCATAATAATCCCAGTCATCATCTCCATAATCATCATAATCATCGTAGTCATCATAATAACCATCGCCATAATCTCCCGGATCTGACCACGGATCATAATCATTTGCCTCATAATAATCGTCATCGTAACCGGCATTTCCATATCCAATGAAATAATTTTCGGATCCATCCCAGTACCAGAGATCACCGTCACTGTCATACCAGTAATATGCAACTCCATCATCACTTGCGCCATCGGACTTTTTCTTTGCATCCTGCGGAGGGGTTTCCGGAACTGCTTTCGGGGCCGTACTCCATCCGGCAGTATACGTACATGTATTCAGCATATTGTTCGCAATATCCACATAGTTCTGAATGCGGCTCTCCGGCGCAATGGTCATCGCTACCAACGCATAATTAGTCGGTCCATAATAGCGTACCTCAAAATTCCCACGAATCTGGTCTGCTGAACCATCGCCAAAAATACCACTATTCATCCACACAGATCCGACAATACGGTAGTAACTTCCGCAATCCGTGCATTCAGATCCAATGATCTGCGTTACATTACTGCCATACATATTGTTCAGAAGTGTCTGCATCATCTGCTCCATCTGCGGTTTTGCTACGTCTATTCCTTTTGTCATATTGTCGTCATAACCGGAAATCGGCTGAAATCCGATGGTGATATTGGTATGCGCATCGTCAGTTCCATACTTCATCTGCGCGTCAAATCCCAGGGAATCTGTATAGGTTCCATGAACAGATGAAACCAGCTGCACCGGATAATTAATCTGTACATTTCCAAAATTTCCCGGAAATGTGGCTGTCAGATTCAACGCATCAGAAGGGGTTGGCAAATATACCAGCGCCTCACTGACCACCAGCGTGTTTCCAGATTCATCGATCAGCCCGGTATCTGACAACGTAAGCATCTCCTTTAATGAACCATCCGATGTGTACAGTGCAATCGCATCCGCCTCAGCATCCACAGTTCCCCCATCCGTCTGATTTCCATAAAAATCTGTCGTCGTCCACTGATACTGCTCATCAATGGTCAGATAGGCCGGTTGTGTTTCATATTTCCAGAAACCGGTATATGCGGAAATAATTCCGGGATCTGCCGAGCCATCCTCCTGGCTTCCACAACTGATTAACATGACACTCAGCACCATTAAAAGTATCAATGCAATCATTTTCCTTATCTTTTTCATGATTTTTCCTCCTCTCATCCTCTGGTGTCCTGTACACCGGTCTGATAAAATGTATTAACAAAGCTCAGTTCATCGATAAAACCTGTGAACCAGCGGATTTCATCCGTATAGCGGCTTCTCAGCAGTTCCACATCCACTTTTCCTCTGCCAACTGCAAAAAATTCCCGATTTGTCTCGATTGCAATATGAAGTTTTCCTTCTCTCAGAAAACTCATATATATTTTTCCTCCATACTTGGATGACATATGAAGAATGTACTCCATTATATTTGGTGTCAGAAGATAGCCCATCTCCTGTTCCTGCTCCGGCTGAATAATAAAACGACGATCAAATTCCTCATTTCCAGTTTTTACCACAGAGCCGGAAAACAGACAATTCCGTCCGCTACGCGCCACAATCTTTATCTCCGTAGACAATTCATGTCCAAAATCACACACCAGCCACTGTCCGGTAAACACCGTTTTCCTGATTTTTTCCCATATTCCGGCATCATCATTATAATAATCTTCCTCCAGAACCAGCGAGATACCGCTCATTTCAACATGCATTCCTTTATAAAATGCTTTGACATAATTACTGCCCTCTACCTCGGAAAAATCTGTCGGAAGCATGATTTTGCCCTGTCCCATCGCAGATGATGTGATATGTCCGGCCGGTTCATATTCCACCTGCTCAAATGTCTGCTCCAGCAATCCTCTCACCAGCTGATCCCCGATCTGCTGTTTCATTGATTTTTCACCGCTGTTCATAACAAGCACACCGATCAGGCAGAGAATACCTCCAAATATAACAAGCGAAATCCGTGTTGTCAGAAAACCTATGATCACAAAGATAATCCCCGCTATTTCCAGTACCTTTCCTCCTCTTCCTACGGTCCGCTTATTTCTTAATTCCGATGTAAGCTGTTCATCGGAAAGGGTTCTTTTTTCCATAAACATCCTCCTCCCTGTTTTTTCTGATTTTTCCATAGAAAAAATCCACCGTACAATTGTAATGTACGATGGATTCTCTAAAATTGATATTAACTAAAGGTTAGTTTCTACCGAAAATCATTTTCCAAGCAGTGCCAGAAGTTCCTTCCGCTTCGTCCTTACATCTCCAGTAATCTGTAATTTAGCATAGATCCGATTGATGTACTGCTTTACAGTTCCTTCTGAGAGAAACATTTTCTCTGCAATTTCCCGGTTACTCAGTCTTTCTGCCAGTAATTCCAGTATCCGTCCTTCCTGCTCACTCAAATCTGCAAATTTTTTCGGATATATCTGCTCTTTTTTCAAACACGCACACCGTCTCTGACAGATTTTTCCAAGCTCTGCCACCTTTTTCAAAAAAACAGCAGTTTTCGTTTCTGAAATCTGGATTTCCCATTCCATAAGTTCCGCTATATATCCATAATTTTCCACAAACGGCAGATAAAACTCATCCTGTAATGCATCCGTAATCGCCACCCGCAGGAATTCTCTGGCCTCTCTGCGCTTTCCAAGCTGCTCACAGGCGGCTACAATCTGAACCCGAATATGCAAAGCCACCAGTGCATAGTGCATATTCTCACACAGGCCAAGCAACCGTTCGCTTCTTCCGATCACTTTCGCATATGATTTTTGCGCAAGATATACCTGATTTTCAATCATCCCCATCATCGGTCTGCCAGGTGCCAGAAAATTCACTGTGGAAAGCCGGTGTTCCGCAAAAAGTGCCGGGATCTGTTCCGCCTGTCCCGCCAAAGCATAATAATATGCACATGCACTGTCAAACAACGTGATCCATGTAATATTGTGCCGCTGCCTCAGATCGCTGCGGCGCTCCGCAATAGTATAGCAAAGGTTCAGCTCCGTACAAAGTGACAGGCGCAATGCAAGAAAATCGCAGCATAGCGCCATATTTTCCTGTCCATTTTCCGAAATGTGCGCATATGTATTTTCCAACCAGATCTGTGCATCCACAAAATGTCCTTGCATAAACGCTGCCTCCGCACTCATGATCCGCTCCGCGCCCTGACCATGCCCATTCGTAATCCGATAATAATGCGGCATACAGTCATTCATCTCCTGCAATTCTTTTTCCAGCTCTCCCGGTGTACGGTGAAACATCATCAATACTGACGGTGAACCAAAGGTCCATCCACCTTCATTTCGGATGCTGA
This sequence comes from Bulleidia sp., assembly GCA_963587975.1. GTDB lineage: Bacteria > Bacillota > Clostridia > Lachnospirales > Lachnospiraceae > Eubacterium_I. Next base: position 4,072 of record CAVAFS010000016.1, read on the forward strand.
TCGCTGGCCGGGACATCTGCGCACTGGCACTACGGTGAAACTGACTCATTTTGGAAATATCATTATACATAAGAAAACTCATGATCAGATCACATTCTCCCAGCAAGTTTCCCCGCTCTTCCGGCGTCATCTGTGGATGTTCCGAAATCGAGTCCATCAACAGTTCTTTTAGTTCCATCATCTTTGGCACCTGACGCCAGGTAAACATTCTGCGCATCAGCACAAGAAGTGCCAACGGATGCGCTTTTAATATCTCTACCGAACACTGTTCCAGAAGCACCTTCACTTCTTCCGATTTCATGGAAGCCAGTAAAATTCCAGCATCTCTCTGGATTACACGCAAAACGGCATCATAATTCTGACTTTCCCGATAAAATCGCAGCGCATGCAGGTACATTTTTTCCGACTCGTACCATGCACCATACCGATTGCGGTACATGATCTGCTTTCGCTGGCTCAATGATAAAAAAGCTCGTTCCGCACATTCCTTCATCATATGGTGAAACCGGAAACTTTGATGGTCTGTCAGACGACTGACAAAGGCATTATTTTCCGTCAACGCTGTCAGAATTGCTTCCGCATGTGTATTTCCGGTAATATATTTCGTCATCTTAATCGTAAATTCGTCCGCAAGTCCCATAACAATCAGGAATTCACGCCATTCCCCGGGAAGTGGATCGATCATGGCAGCCGCAAACATTTCATAAATATCAGACTTGCTGTCCGGTAATTGTCCGTACTTCAAAAAAGCACACAGATTCAAATATACCGCAGAAAACCATCCCTCACTGGTATGAAGCAGCCGGTCGATCTGTCTGTCATCCAATTCCATTCCACATCGATGAACATACGCAGAAAGTTCTGTATGATTCAGGCACAGATTTTCCATCACAATCTGGCAAAGTTTTCCCCCAAGCTGCACAACCGCTTCTCCTGGAAGAACAGCCCCTCGGCTGGCAACGATCAGATGCACATTTTCCGGAAGCCTTCTGGCCAGCCCACACAAAAATTCTGTAACCCGCACATCCTTCAGCAGATGAAAATCATCGATAAAAATATAATACGGGGAATCACCCATCAGCGTATAACAAAGTGTATCCATCAAAAATCCCGCCGATGCCACATCCATCGGACAATCATAATCCTCCAGGACTTTCAAACCGGAAAATGAGAACGCCTGCTGCACACTTTTCCAGAACATGGACAGGTTATCGGAATAAATACTGATTCGAATCATCACTGCCCCTTCCGCTTTTAACTGTCGCGCCAGATACCAGTTCACCGCAGTTGTTTTTCCATATCCCATGGGGGCGGTCACCGTCGTCAATGCACAATGTGCGATCGGCCGCAGACATTCCTGCAGACGTTCCGATATGTATATTGTATTCAGATTATTTTTTACTTTTGGCATTTTCCCCCTGCTCCTTCTCCCCGTTAAACTCATTTGTTATCTTCTTAAGATATTATTTTATCATTCCACCTGTTACAAAAAGCATTGCAATCCCACCATTTCCTGCAAAAAATGCAGAAACTCCTTCGCTGAGAATTTCTGCATTTCACGTTACACCTATATAAACCTAACCCATAATAAACATTTGTTACTCTTTTGATACTAACCCAAATCTACACGTTCTGACACGGGATGGTAGCAAAATTGTTCTAAACCAAACCCTTCTACATTACGAAACATATGATTTTTCTAACGAATCACCTTACCCGGATTCAGAATGTGTTTCTCATCAAAGGCATTTTTAATTGCCTGATACAGCGTGATCATCTGCGGACCCATAAATGTCTCAAGCGCACCCACACGGGCATGACCAATTCCATGCTCACCGGATACCTGACCGCCCATGATCTTTGCCTGTGCATACAGCTCTGCCATCAGTTTCGGGCAGCGCTCC
>CAVAFS010000017.1:0-1125 GCA_963587975.1 Bulleidia sp.
CTGTACGATCAGTTCGGCCACGCAGCTTTTGATGGAAGCATGCCGGAGGGTGGCGCTTATGGTTATGGCGGATCCGGTGCCGGTCAGAATGGCGGTTACCAGGAGTTCCATTTCAATGGACAGGATATGGGTGATATTTTTGGAGATATCTTCGGAAATATGTTCCATGGAAAATCCAGCGGTGGTGGAAGAAGTTACAGTTTCCACAGTGATGGAAATGGTGGATTTCACCAGTATTACAGCAATGGATCCGGTGCAGATGGATTTGGCCAGGGCAGCCACTTTGGAGGCTTTGGTCAGGGCAGTGGTTTCCGGGGAAGCCAGTTCCGTCAGAAGGGCAGTGACATTCATGCGGATGTGACCGTAAGTTTTGACGATGCAGCCTTTGGTTGTGAAAAAATGATTCATCTGCGGGATGAAAACGGCCAGGTACAGTCTCTGAAAGTCAATATCCCGGCGGGAATCGACACCGGAAAGACGGTGCGCCTGAAAGGAAAAGGAAATCCGGGATTCAACGGTGGAGAAGCCGGAGACCTGCTTTTGAAAGTAACGGTTGGTGACAGAGCCGGATTTGAACGGAAAGGCATGGATGTGTATACCAATATCACAATTCCGTTTACCACAGCAGTGCTGGGCGGCGAAGCCGTGGTACCGACATTGACAGGAAACGTTGTATGTAAGGTTCGTCCGGGTACACAGTCCGGCAGCAAGATCCGTCTGAGAGGAAAAGGTATTGTGTCCATGAAAGACAGATCGGTGCATGGGGATGAATATGCGGTTGTCCAGATTCAGGTGCCGAAGAATCTGAATGAGACAGCGAAGGAAAAACTGAGAGAGTTTGCGAGAGCCTGCTAAAATTTGAACGCAGGTCGTAAAGTGACTGCGTTCATGAGCAAGTAGCGAAAGCGGATTGCGAATGTCCGCTTTACTTGAAAAGAGACAGTGATCAAAAATGATTGCTGTCTCTTTTTTTTGTGCAAAAGAATGTATATTTTGAAATACATGATCGGTAAAAAGATTCCCCTATAGGGTAACTTGCAAGATAAGTCGCAAATGAAAAAATATGCGGAAAACGGAAGAAAAGAAGAAAAATTTGAAAATCAAGTTGTAAATATGCACAAAAAT
>CAVAFS010000017.1:1135-4088 GCA_963587975.1 Bulleidia sp.
TGACCAAAAGGGAAATGATAGCCTGTAAGCAAAGAAAAGGAACAAGTAATCATCATTCAAGTGACAGAAAGTCTGATTGAATGTGAGCCTGAAAGGAGGAGAAATTTATGAGGTATTACGGTGAAGAAGCTTTAGGAATGGTGGAAACATTAGGAATGGTTCCGGCGCTGGAAGCATGTGACAAAATGCTGAAAGCAGCAGACGTAGAGCTTGTTTCGTATGAAAATCTTGGATCAACATTGGTTACGATCATGATTAAAGGCGATATTGCTGCCTGCAAAGCTTCCGTTGAGGCGGGAAAAAGAGCAGCAGAGCGAGTTGGTAAGGTAACCGCAACAAATGTGATACCACGACCGATTCGAATTATTGGAGACATTGTATCCTGCCATGATGTAGATATCTACTAAATAAAATCAGAGAAAAATACATAAATCCAGAGATGCAAAAATGTTGAATGATTGGACAAAAAGATGCAATGAAAAAATTGTGAGGTGAAAAATTATGGCTAGATATAATGCTTTAGGAATGATTGAGACATTCGGATTGGTATATGTACTGGAAGCTGCCGATGCAATGGTGAAATCAGCAGATGTTGAGTTGATTGGTTATGAAAATACTGCTTCAGGATATATTTCCATTCTGGTCGCAGGAGATGTTGGAGCTTGTCAGAGTGCAGTAGATGCAGGTGTAAATGCTGTAAAAGCAATGGATGGAAACTTATACAGCTCTGTTGTGATCCCAAGCCCACATGCAGATATCTATAAAATTATAGAAAGATATCGTCTGGATAAACTTCTTCCTTACAAAAATGCCTGAGAAATATTGGTGAGGAAAAAAGCATGGAGATAATTGATAATGATCTGCTTTCTGTACAGGAAGCCAGAATACTTGCAGAAAATGCAGCGAGAGCAAAAAAGCAGCTTGCTGAATTTTCACAGGAACGGTTAGATGCGATTGTAGAAGGTATGATTGAGGCAGTAATTCCACATTTGGGAGAACTTGCTTTTATGTCTCAGGAAGAAACAGGATATGGAAAGGTAGAGGATAAGATCGCGAAAAATTATTTTGTGTGTGAGTCAGTGCGGGAGCAGCTGAAATCCATGAAATGTGTTGGTTTTATCGAAGAAAATAGAGCGGCAGCTGTTATGAAAGTTGGAATACCGTTGGGTGTTATCACAGCATTGGTGCCGCCGACCAGTCCGGTTTCGACAACGATTTTTAATACAGTGATTGCATTGAAAGCGGGGAATGCCATTATAGTTTCTCCACATCCGAGGGCAAGACACACAATAGGTAAAGTACTGGATATTTTGATAGAAGCGGCTTACAAACATGGTTTGCCGGAACATGGAATTTCGTATTTACATACACTGGCTAAATCGGGAACAGAAACACTGATCAGTCATCCGGAAGTAAATCTCATTCTGAATACCGGAGTTCCAGATTTTCTGGATGTGGCAAACCGTTCCGGAAAACCTGTTATTTATGGTGGAAGCGGGAATGGACCGGCTTTCATAGAACGTTCAGCAAATATAAAAAAGGCAGTCAGCGACATCATTGAAAGTAAAAATTTTGATTATGGAATGGTATCAGCTGCAGAACAGTCAATTGTTGTAGAACGCTGTATTGAGTCACAAGTAAGACAGGAACTGAAAAATCAGGGAGCTTATTTCATGTCGGAGGAGGAATCCTACAGACTGGGCCGTCTGCTTTATACGAAAGACGGAAGATTAAATGCAGAGTTTGTTGGAATTCCGGCACAGAGACTTGCAATGCGGGCAGGTTTTTCTGTTGGGTCAGAGATAAAGGTGCTGATTGCAGAAGGAAAATATGCGCTGAGTGATAATCCATACAACAAACAGAAATTATGTCCGGTTCTTGCTTATTACATAGAAGACGACTGGCAGGATGCCTGCGAGAAATGTATTGAACTCCTGTTCCGTAAAAACAGTGGTCATACACTGGTGATCCATTCTATGGATGAATATGTAATCCGCCAGTTTGCATTAAAAAAACCGGTGGCAAGAGTATTGGTTAATACACCGGCGACATTGGGAAGTATGGGAGTTACAACAGCACTTTTTCCATCTATGACATTAGGAAGTGGTGTGACCGGATATGGTATTACATCGGAAAATGTATCTCCGATGAATCTTATCTATATCCGTACAGTTGGAGCGGAAATACGGGATGCTGCTTATATCTGGGCACATTGCAGCGAAAATATGCAAATACTTCAGAAGAAGAAAAATGCGGAGACCGAAGCAGGCTTGCGTGTCATACAGAAGTTATTAAATGACGTGTTATCAAAGAAAGTAGAAAACGAAAAATAAAAGAGAGGTAAAAGAAATGGATATTCGAGAATTTTCCACAAAACTCTCCGAAGCAACCAAGGATATGTCACAGCAGGAACGTGATGCTATCCAGAAAATGTTTCAGGGAGTTTGTAACCAGATTACAAAAGAAGATTCGGGAACAAAAAGTTGCAGAACAGAAACGGATAAAGCTGTAACATCCGGCTGTGAAACCGGAATTCCGAATGGCCCGACAGAACGAATTATTGCACTGAAAAAACAGTACATGAAATGGAAACCATCTATTACAACCTATCGTGCGAAAGCGATTACCCAGATTTACAAGGAGCATCCGGGTATGCCAAAAATTCTTCTTCGTGGAAAGAGTTTCCGTCATTGCTGTGAAACAGCACCGCTGGTAATTCAGGATAACGAGTTAATTGTCGGAAATCCGACAGGCGCTCCAAGAGCAGGCGCATTTGCTCCGGATATCGCATGGAGATGGCTGAGAGATGAGTTAGATACAATCGGAACAAGACCTCAGGATCCATTCTATATTTCAGAAGAAGATAAGAAATACATGAAAGATGTATTATTCCCATTCTGGGAAGGAAAATCATTAGATGAGTTTTGTGAGGATCAGTACCGTGAGTGTGGGG
>CAVAFS010000018.1:0-3638 GCA_963587975.1 Bulleidia sp.
GGGGATTATGTTATCGAAAAAACAGAAAATAATGGTGTAAAGGTTTCTGTATGTGTAAAAAATACAGGAAAGGTATCAGGAAAAGAAGTAGTACAGGCATATGTGTCTTTGCCGGGAGGCAGGATGGAGAAAGAAGCACATCGTCTGGCGGCTTATGCAAAAACAGAATTATTACAGCCGGGGCAGGAGCAGACAGTAAATTTAAAGATTCCTGTAGAGCGGCTGAGTTCTTATGACGAGGAACATGCAGCATGGATTTTGGAAAAAGGTTTTTATGGTATTTTTGCAGGAAACAGCCTGGAAAACGCAGAACTTATTGGTGGTATCTGGTTGGATGAAACGGTGATGCTGGAGAAAGTGAAAAATCTTTTTACAAAGAAAGATGAGCTGGAAGAATTAAAGCAGGAGACTGGAAAAAACGGTCAGAGAGAAGCGGAACAGAAAGCTCAGGCAGCAGAGAAAAATCTAACAATTCTTAAGATGAATGCTGCAGACTTTGACACAAAAGAGATTATTTATAGGGAAAACTGTGAACTGGCTGATCCTGAGGAAATGAGATTTGTTGATACACTTAGCATAGAAGAACTGATCAGTCTGGCGGCAGGTGATCCGGGTAAGGCACAGGGTGGAAATCTTGGTGCTGCTGGTGTTTCTGTACCGGGATCAGCAGGTGAAACACATAGATGTGCTATTGAGAAAGGTCTGGCAAGTATTGTTCTGGCAGATGGTCCGGCAGGACTTCGTCTTATGAAATATTATCATGTAAATGATGGCAAAATTGTTCAGATGCCGTTTGAGTTCAGCCTGGAAGGTGGTCTCTTTTATGAGGAAACGACAGATCTGCCAGGAGAACGATACTATCAGTACTGTACTGCAATTCCGGTAGGAACTATGCTGGCACAGACCTGGAATACGGAATTAATCCGAAAAACAGGTGCAATGATCGGAACAGAGATGGAATATTTCGGGATTACTTTGTGGCTTGCACCTGGAATGAATATTCACAGAAATCCACTTTGCGGAAGAAATTTTGAATATTATTCCGAGGATCCATATATGGCAGGAACGATTGCGGCAGCAATGACAGAGGGGGTGCAGTCCAATTATGGATGTGGAACGACGATCAAGCATTTTGCATGCAACAACCAGGAAGATAATCGCATGGGATCGGATAGTATTCTCTCTGAGAGAACGATTCGCGAACTTTATCTGAAAGGCTTCGAAATCGCAGTAAAAGAATCTCAGCCATTTTCTATTATGACAAGTTACAATCTGATCAACGGAGTTCATGCAGCCAATCATTATGATCTCTGTACAGATGTGGCGAGAAATGAATGGGGATTTCAGGGAGTCATTATGACCGACTGGACAACGACCGAGAAAGATGAAAGCTGCACGGCATCCGGATGTATGAGAGCGGGAAACGATCTTGTAATGCCAGGATGTTTTGGCGATTATGACAACATAAAGAAAGAACTGGAAGCGGGAACTCTGCAGATGGAAGACCTGAAAGCATGTATCGCAAGACTGGTAAGTGTGATCTGGAAATCGAATCAGTATCTGGAAAAATAGATTTATATCAGATTTGAGGATAACCCTTATGAATGGTGAGGACACTATTTATAAGGGTTATTTTTGTATATTGTACCAAAGTTATAAACTGGTATATAATAGAAAAATCACATAAATAAAAATAGAAAGAGAAGTAACAAGAGAATGGGAAAAACGTTAGTTATTGCCGAAAAACCTTCCGTTGGATGGGACATCGGCAGAGTTTTGAAATGTGGAAAGAAAATTGACGGAGCTTTGGAGGGCAGTCAGTATATCGTAACCTGGGGACTTGGTCATCTGGTCACGCTGGCAGATCCGGAGCATTACGATAAAAAATACAAAGACTGGAAGATGGAAGATCTTCCGATGCTTCCGGAGAAGATGGATATCGAAGTTATCAAGCAGACTGGAAAGCAGTATCAGGCAGTAAAACGGCAGATTTACCGCAAGGATGTGTCAGATATCGTCATTGCCACCGATGCCGGTCGGGAGGGGGAGCTGGTTGCCCGTTGGATTTTGAAAAAAGCGGATAATCACAAGCCATGTAAGCGTCTCTGGATTTCTTCTGTGACGGACAAGGCCATCCGTCAGGGATTTGAGCATCTGAAAAGTGCAAAGGAATATGATAATCTATATCATGCGGCAGTTTGCCGTGCAGAGGCAGACTGGCTGGTGGGATTAAATGCCACCAGAGCATTGACCTGCAAATACAATGCGCAGTTGTCCTGTGGCCGTGTGCAGACACCGACACTTGCCATGATCGCAAAACGGGAGGAAGAAATTCGAAAAATTGTTCCAAAACCTTACTATGGACTGCAGTTACAGGCAGAGGGCGTGACATTTACCTGGAAAGATGAAAAAAGTGGCAGTTACCGTAGCTTTCAGAAAGAACGGATAGAGAATATTCAGAAAAAATTATCCGGAAAGAAATTACAGATCATAAAAGCTGACACAAAGGTGAAAAAGCAGGGGGCACCGCAATTATATGACCTGACGCAGTTGCAGCGGGAAGCGAACCAGAGATTTGGCTTTTCTGCAAAAGAAACGCTAAATATTATGCAGCGGTTGTATGAGAATCATAAAGTACTGACCTATCCGCGTACAGATTCCCGTTATCTGACCGCAGATGTGATGGGAACCATCAAAGAACGTCTGCAGGCCATTAATGCAGGTGCTTACCGGGAGTTTGTAGCTCCACTGATCCGACGGGAACTGCCGAAGAAACCGGCATTTGTCAATGATGCGAAAGTCAGCGATCATCATGCCGTCATTCCGACAGAGCAGGCGCCAAACTATATCCATATGAGCAATGAGGAACGAAAAATCTATGATATGGTAGTGCGCAGATTTCTGGCAGTTATGTATCCGGCTTACGAGTACGAAGAATCTGTATTGACCGGAGAAGTGGCAGGTGAACATTTTTATGCCAGAGGAACCCGCCCGCTGCATATGGGATGGAAAGCGGTTTACGAAAATCAGTCCGAGGATGAGGAAGAAGAGGAATTAAAACGTCAGAATCTCCCGGTAATGCAGAAAGGACAGGATTTTTCTATCTCCAATATCCGTCTGGCGGAAGGAAAGACAAAGCCACCGGCACGATTTACGGAAGGTACGCTGATCGCTGCCATGGAAAATCCAGTGCGTTATATGGAAAGTGGCAATAAGGAGATGGCAAAGACTCTTGGAGAGACTGGAGGCTTAGGAACGGTTGCGACCAGAGCAGATATCATTGAAAAACTGTTTTCCAGTTTCCTGTTAGAGAAAAAAGGCGAAGATATCTATACCACAGCGAAGGCAAGACAGCTTCTGGAACTGGTTCCGGAGGATCTTCGTAAGCCGGAACTGACGGCAGAATGGGAGATGAAACTGTCAAAGATTGCAGAAGGTAAACTCTCTGATCGAAAGTTTATGAATGAGATTCGGATGTATTCCACGGATCTGGTCAAAGAGATCAAGACAGCAGAAGGAACCTTCCGTCATGACAATATGACAAATAAGCTTTGCCCGAACTGTGGGAAACGTCTGCTTGCTGTAAATGGCAAAAACAGTCGGATGCTTGTGTGCCAGGACCGGGAGTGCGGCTATCG
>CAVAFS010000019.1:0-5901 GCA_963587975.1 Bulleidia sp.
ATATCAGGGCGTTCCATACGAAAAACAGCTGCAGGACAAGCAAAAAGCGGTCCGTCAGTTAATGCAGCCGTTTTGTAAAACAGAAGAAATCACGGGAATGAAGGATCCGTATCATTATAGAAATAAAGTACATGCTGTATTTGCACGGAAAAAAGACGGTACGATCATTTCCGGAGTTTACGAGGAGGGCACACACAGGGTCGTTCCGGTGGAAGTCTGTCAGATTGAGGATGAAAAAGCAGATGCCATCATCAACGATATCCGCGGACTTCTGAAATCCTTTAAGATAAAAACATATAATGAAGATACCGGCTACGGTCTGTTGCGCCATGTGCTGATCCGTCGTGGATTTACCACAGGTGAGATCATGGTCGTTCTGGTGCTTGGCTCTCCGGTGATGCCCTCCAAAAATAATTTTGTTAAGGCATTACGAAAACTGCACCCGGAGATTACAACTGTTGTGCTGAATGTGAACGACAAGCGCACCAGCATGGTGCTTGGTGACCGTGAGACAACGATTTACGGAAAAGGTTATATTGAGGACGTGCTGTGTGGACTGACCTTCCGTATTTCCTCTAAGTCTTTTTATCAGATCAATCCGGTTCAGACGGAGAAGATGTATGGAAAAGCCATGGAACTTGCCGGACTGACGGGCAGGGAGCGTGTCATTGATGCGTATTGCGGTATCGGAACCATTGGTATGGTAGCGGCAAAATCCGCAAAAGAAGTCATCGGCGTAGAATTGAACCCGGATGCAGTGCGGGATGCGGTCAAAAATGCAAAGTGTAATCAGATGAAAAATATCCGTTTTTATCAGGATGACGCCGGACGATTTATGGAGAAGATGGCAGCAAAGGGTGAAAAAGCAGATGTCGTATTTATGGATCCGCCAAGAAGCGGCAGCACGGAGCAGTTTATGAAATCTGCTGTGACACTGGCGCCGCAGAAGATCGTCTATATTTCCTGTGATCCACAGACACAGGCCCGGGATCTGAAATATCTGACAAAACATGGTTATAAAGCAATGGGGGCATATCCGTATGACATGTTTCCGTTCACGAAACACGCAGAAAATATCGTGCTTTTGGTGAAAAAATAAAACAGGAAAATACCAAACGATAATGGAAAATTGCTGGTATTCTTTCGCAGAAAAATTTGATACAATAAGGCTTAACGATATTGCTGATAGATAAATAATTCATTGGGAGAATGAGTTTGGCGAAAGAGAATTATAAGATAGACAAAAAGAAAAAAATTGTATTTTATATCCTGATGTTTGCGATTTTGTGTTGGTTTGTGATCGTGGAGGTTTTCGGGACAAATGAGCGGGACAGCAGTGAACTTGTCAGGAATCTTACGTATCAGGGAACATTTAACTGGGAAAAATCAGATGGAAGTACGGAACAGATTACGATACCGGGAACCTATGATGTGGCGGCAGGAGAGACAATGGTGCTGACGACGCAGCTTCCAGAGGATTACGATGCGTCAACGCTGACCATCCGTTCCTCTCTTCAGGATGTGCGTTTTTATGTGGATGGTGAACTGAGAGCGGAATATGATACATCAGATACCAGAGTTGCCGGAAAAAATTCTGCCAGCCGGTATGTGTTCTGCCCGACTTCATCGGAAGATGCCGGAAAAGAAGTGCGTATTGAATTAGAGACACATACCACAAAATATGCCGGTGTGGTAAATACGGTTTTCTGCGGTGAGAAATCAGAAATCTGGGAATACATATTTGATTCATACGGACTGGAGACGATTATAGCATTTTTCCTGCTGTTTGCGGGAGCAGTTACCGTTATTTTCAGTATTGCGCTGGGAATCGTATATCACTCTAAGTTTGATGTGGAGTATCTGGGCTGGTGTACCATTATGGCAGCCGGTTGGATGATCGGTGAATCAAAATTGAGACAGTTGCTGGTGCCAAATGCATCGGCATTAGCTGCCCTGTGTTTTATTGTGATCATGTTGTGTCCATTGCCAATTTCGTACTATATCGATAGTATGCAAAATGGAAGACACCGCAAGATATTTCACCGGATAGAAGGTCTTGCAGTATTAAATTTTGCAGTCTGTTGTATCCTGCATCTGACAGGCGTGGCAGATTTTATACAGACAATGCCAGTGTCACATGTGATCCTTGCAATGACATTGGTGCTGGTAATAGGCACTGTATGTTACGATTTATATCATGGATATATTCGAAAAAAACGTTATATTGTAGCTGGAATGCTTATAGCAATTATATGTGTGGGAATTGAATCCATATCCGTATATTTTGTGATTTCTATATCCGGTATTTTCATGGGAATTGGTATGATCGTGCTTCTGTTTGTAAACCTGATCAGAACGATCCGTAACGTACAGAATATGGAAAATATACGACAGCAGCAGGAGATGAAAAAGCGTAGAAAACAGATGGAAACCATGTCTTTGCAGCTGATGCAGACGTTATCAATGACGATAGAGGCGAAAGATGAGTATACGAGAGGTCATTCCCATCGTGTGGCTGAGTATTCGGCTCTGATTGCGAAAGAACTGGGCTGGAGCCAGAAAGAAGTTACGAATCTACGCAATGCGGCGCATTTACATGATATTGGAAAAATCGGTATTCCGGATACGATCCTGAACAAGCCGACAAAATTGACAGAAGAGGAATATGCAGTCATTAAGGAGCATACGGTTATCGGCGCAGAAATCCTGAAAAATATCAGATTGATCGATCATGTGACAGCTATAGCGCGAAGCCATCATGAACGGTATGATGGCACAGGATACCCGGATGGATTAAAAGGAGAGGAAATTCCGCTTCCGGCAAGGATCATAGCGGTGGCAGACAGTTATGATGCGATGCAGTCCCGGAGAATTTACCGAAATCCTCTGGGTACAGAAGTTATTTATAATGAGATTTTGAATAACCGTGGAACGCAGTTTGATCCGGAGATTGCAGATGTATTTTTGAAACTTCTGGATGAGAACCGGCTGGTGATCAATGAGGATTATAACGGAATTGAGGATGAATATGCGCTTCCGTCGGTGGAGATTGAAATCGAAAAATTTATTTCCAATGTCATGACGACGATGCGGACACAGGAGGACAGTGAGGGCTTTGACTTCCTGACTGGTCTTCCGATGCGAAATCGTGGAGAAAAACTGGCGGCGCAGTTTATGCAGCAGGATAACGGATATCTGGTTTTTCTGGATATGGACAATCTGAAAAAAATCAATGATATCTATGGACATAAAGCCGGTGACCGTGCGTTGAAATTGCTTGGAACGATGTTGCTTGAATTTGCACAGCATTCCGTGGTATGCCGTCTGGGTGGTGACGAATTCCTGATGTTTGTACCAAACGTTTCGAAGGAGAAAATTACGGAGATCGTAAGTAATATTATCCGAAAATTCGAAGAGATAAAAGAGGAGGATGTAGAAATCCGATATGCATCTGTTTCTATTGGAATCTGTGAAACAGCCAAGGGAGATCCTTTTGAGGAATGCTATTCCAAGGCGGATAAGGCGCTGTATTATGTGAAACAGAATGGAAAGGGAGATTTCTTTTTCTACCAGCAGATGACGGATTACGGAACCGGAAAAGATCTGGCACTGATCGCAAAAGCGTTGCGTGAGAGTGGTAACTATTCGGGCGCTCTGAATCTGGACTATCGGGAATTCGCCAAAATTTACGAGTACATGAACCATCTGGGGAAGCGTTACAAATACCGCTGTTATCTGGTAAGGGTTACCATGGATACCACACCGGATTACGTGGTGTATATTGAAAATATCGAGCGGGCGCTGGAAAGTATGGAACAGGCCATCCGGCAGAAAATCCGAAAGGTAGATGTATGTACGCGGTACAGTTCCATGCAGTATCTGATCATTTTATTTGAAGCGGATGAGACGCAGATACCAAAAGTTATGGATCGAATTTTCATGCAGTATTATAAACAATATGATAAGAGTAATTTTATTCCGAAATATGAATATATTCCGATGATGGAAGAGAAGGCGGAGAAAAAGAAAGAGGAGCAGTGATCACAACTGCTCCTTTTTTAAACTCGATTTTTTTATATTCCAGAAAATAATGGAAAGAATTACGGTGATACCGTCTGTCAGTGACTGACCAAAGGCTATGCCGTTGACTCCAAATAATGCATTCAGCAGATACAGAAGCGGGATAAACAGCAATCCCTGGCGGAGTACCGAGAGAATCGTGGCATAGGCTGCGTTATTCGTGGACTGTAGACAGTTCATGTTTGCAAACAAAATACCGATGAAAGGACCGGACAAAATGTATCCGACCAGCATTTTTACTCCATAGTAAACTACGTCAGAGTCACTGATAAACATGCGGATGATCGGTTCACGAAAAACAAAGAATGCTGCGGTAGATAACACACCGATGATAATACAGCATTTTTTCGTGAAGTGGTCCACATCCATAAAACGTTTCTGATTTCCGGCTCCATAATTGTAGCCAAGCAAAGGCTGTACGCCGTTGGCCAGACCCATCTGGAGAAAGATGACAAACATATTTGCCTTAAAAACAATACCGATGGCGGCAACCGGGGCATTTCCGTACGACACCAGGATCTGATTCAAAATGATCATGGACACGCTCATAAGCACGGAAAAGATGGCGGTAGGAAGTCCGGTAAAACATACACCCGTCAAAATATGGTTTCGGAAAGTGAAGTATTTTGGATGAATGGAAAATATGTTGCTTTTTTTCAGGAAATACCAGAGGAAGTAAAGGCTGGCGAGCATATTTCCGATGGTGGTGGCAATGGCTGCACCGGCGGCACCCATCCTAAGTCCGCTGATGAAAATCGGATCCAGCACGATATTTACGATGGTTCCGATCATACTTCCAATCATGGCTTCCTTGCTGGCACCTTCTGCGCGGACCACAAAGCTGGAGGCTGCGGACCAGATGACAAATGGCGCACCGTATGCAATGTGGAAGGTGTAACCTTTTGCGAGTTCATAGGTTTGAGCATTAGCACCAAAAAGGTGCAGGATTGGATTCATAAAGAGATATAAAACCAACATGAATATGATACCAACAATAAAAGAACCGTATGTAATAAATGCGGAAGTATTTCTGGTGCGTTTTTCATCCTTTTCGCCTAAAGCCATGGAAGCAATGGCACTTCCGCCCATTCCAAACATGTTTGCAAAAGCCATCAGTAAGATAAAAATCGGGTTTGTCAGTCCGACGGCTGCCACCTGGAGGGCATCACCGGTCTGACCGACAAAGAAAGTGTCTGCCATGTTGTAAACGACGGTTACCAGATTGCTGATGACACTTGGAATGGCCATTTTTGCAACGGCTTTGGAAACTTTCATGCTGCTCATCAGTTCGTGTTCGGCAGAGGCAGCATTTTGTGATGGAGTTGTTGCTTCTTTCATATTTTAATCATTAAATCCTTTCGTAACATCAAGTTTTAACTATTAAATATAGTAAAATTGTGTTACAGGAATGTCAAGATGGAAAAGAGGATTGACATTTGCGAAAATATTGTTATACTAAATGGCGTCGGACGGTACAGTAAGGCTGTACCCTGCAAGGTGTTTTTGAATATGTAGACAAGAGATAATGTGTCAGATATATTTGAAAATTCCCGGACGGACATGAAGAATCATGAGCCAGATAAGACAAGTTCTTATCTGGCCTTTTTTAATTTAAGAGGGAGAAAACATGGATTTATTAAAAGATAATATCAGGTCATTATATTTTAAATTTTTGATTCCATCTTTGGGTAGTGCCATGGTCATGTCGGTATATACGCTGACCGATGCAGTGGTAATCGGAAAAGGTGTCGGTGCGGATGCGCTGGCAGCCCTGAGTATCACAACGCCGCTGCTCTGTATTTTGATGGCAACCGGCATTTT
>CAVAFS010000020.1:0-2830 GCA_963587975.1 Bulleidia sp.
ATTTTTCACTGTCAAAGGTCAGACTGGTCACAAAGGTACGGATACCTGTTTCTTTAGCAATTTCTACAAGTTCATGTGCGGCTGCTTCCAGATCGTTGGTAAATAAAAAACCTGCATGCATAGAAGAGATTTCTAACCCCATATTTCGCAGCCGCGGCTGAACTTCTCTTATTTTTTCTATGTTCCACAGGATTGTTTTCAATCTTGTCGGAACCGGGGAATCTGGCAGCAATGCCGGATCATTTTTAAAAGCGACCAACGGTTCCACAGCGGTGAAGCCACTGTCCGCTAAGGCCTGCATGGTTCCCCAAAAATCCTGTTCTAATTTCTCAGCAACTCCATATAAACCACAACTTACTTTTAACATATTTTCATTCCTCCTGGTTGATGGCCTTAGTATAATTTGCTGATAACTTTCCCACAACTATTTTATACGACATATTTACTTTGAAAAACTGACATGGTTGTTCTGCTATTTGATCGTATGCGGCCCCTCTTTGATCTCAATCAGGATCACGCTGTGGACCGGAAGTTTTACATCAATGAGCAGATGATCGGTGATAACTGCTTCCTGATAAAACGTATCCGGACTGGATTTCTGCTTGATGGAAGCGACAATTTCCGGACTGTCATACTGCGGGGATCCCATTTTCAACCATTGATCATAAGCAGAGCCGGAAGTGCGGCTGACTTCTGTCCGGCGCATGAGATAATGACCGGAAGGAAGATTTAAAATCACGCACAGGGACAGATCCGGTACGGTGCCGTAGCAGTCGTAGCGCTGTTCATAGGACAGGATGGATGGCAGATGTTCATCGTAATCCAGAGGAAATGCAGCGTGAAACAATAGCAGCTGATACTGGGTATCATTTTTTGCCAGAATATAATTTTCACCATGATCTAAAATCTGTCGTCCCAGCTGATTTAGCTGTGAAAAGGCATAATAAGATGCTTTTTTCAGGCCATGGATATCCATCAGTCCGGGACCACCGGCGAAGAGGCGGTTTTCCGGAAAAAAGTCTTCGTTCACATCGCAGAGCGAACGAAAACCGAGCATCTGTACCTGCGTGCCAAGCAAAATCTGGGCGGTATAAGCGATAAATGCACTCATAAAGCAGGTATCACGGGCATAGTCCTTCGGATGATAAGTATTGTTCCAGTCGGAAACCACGATGGGATACCGTCGGAAGGTCGGATCCTGATTCACCAGTTCCAGAAAATCAAAGAAGTTCTGATAGAGGCGGGCAAAACCATGATAAGACGGCTCTGTAGTTTCTGACAGATAGCGGTTTCGCCGCATCTGGTCGGTATTGTCAAAATCTGCTGCATACAGGTGGACGGTCAGAAAATCCGGGCGCAGCTCATACTGTCTGCAGTAGTCAAAAAATGCCTGGTACCAGTTAAGACCGTTTGGCAGGGAAAAATCAGGTCCACCGAATTTCAGGCTTTCCCGGACATTTTTGACGGCATTGTAAGTGACACGGTAAAACAGGAAAAAGTTTTCCATGGATTCGTGCCAGTAGCCGCCTTTCATGCCGAGGTCTGCGGATGTCCACATATTAAAATGCCAGCTCAGCACTTCAGCCTCTCCGTAGCGCTGGATCAGATGCTGCAGAAAACTTTCCACAAGCCTGCTCCAGTTTTTAAGGGAGCGGGGAAAGCTGACGTTCGGGCGGTGCTGCCAGTTGGCAAATTGCTGCTTGGAAGCCAGCATACGGGGCATAAAGCCAAGCTCCGTGTAAGGTTTGATATGAAGCTCCATGAGAAAATCATAGACCATATCAATGTACTGCCAGTTGTAGACCGGTATTTTGTCCGGAGTTTCGTAGTAGACAAACAGGTCATCGGAAAACACGTTGCGCAGACGCAGGTGGCGGATTGGGAGTTCCTCTGCCACGTTTCTGATCTGCTGCTGGATATCGCCGCGGAGCAGGTCAGCGGCACGTCCGATGGAATAGCAGAAGTCCGGAAGATGACACCGGGACAAACCACTGCCTTTGAGCTGAGTGTTCAGCTCCAAGGTGATACGGTTTTCTTCCACAGTGTTTTCTGGCACGATTTTTGACGGTTCTTCCGACCAGTAATCCCGGAAAAAAGAAAACGTGGAGGAAATCTCATCTATGGTCTGCTGGCTGTCATGAATCTGAATCTGTTCTTTCTGCCAGGCGTAAGGGGTCAGATGAAACATCTTTTTGAATGCGGTATTGTAGGTCTTATAGCTGTTGAAACCGGAGGCCAGGGCAATATCCAGCAGCGACTGACTGGAACTCATTACCAGTGGCAGAGAGTTAACGATACGCAGCTGATTGATATACTCAGTCAGCGTCAGTCCCATGTGCTCCCGGAAATATTTGGAAAAATACTGCGGGTGAAGTCCTACTTGTTCTGCTACTTCCGGCAGTGACAGGTCTTCTGTGTAATGCTCGCTGATGTAGGTCAGCGCATGAAACAGCCTGTCATCCCGATTTTGGCTTGTGGCACCGGAGGCCGGATTTGCCAGATGATTTAATACATAAGAAAGCAGATTTCCGATATGGGTCAGTGTCTGCAGCTGGCTGCCCGGGGAATGGACGGTGTGGTGATAGATCATTTTGCCAAATTCCCGGCAGAAAAACTGATAACGTTCCGGTTCAGCATCTTTGGTAACCGCATGGGTGTGCAGCGTCAGTGGAAGTAACTCCGGAACAGCGGCCTGAATGTAACGTTCACTGACAAGCAGGATCAACACTTTTGCATCCGGGGACAGAGTCAGAAACTGATGCATTTCATAGGAATTGAAAAATACAAAATCATGCGGAACCAGATGGATCAGCTGCTCATTGGTACGTGC
>CAVAFS010000021.1:0-8122 GCA_963587975.1 Bulleidia sp.
GAGTACATTGACGGTAAGTCTGACTGGATCGACCTGCGGGCCAGTGAGACGGTTGAGATGAAGGCGGGAGAGTTTAAGCTGATTCCTCTCGGAGTTGCCATGGAACTGCCGAAGGGTTATGAAGCACATGTTGTACCGCGCAGTTCAACTTTTAAAAATTATGGTTTATTGCAGGTGAACAGCTGCGGCATCATCGATGGCTCTTATTGTGGGGATGAAGATATGTGGCGCATGCCGGTGTACGCAACTCGTGATACCGTGATCAATTTAAATGACAGAATCTGTCAGTTCCGCATTGTGGAGAACCAGCCGCAGATCGTATTTGAGGAAGTTACGTCTCTTGGAAACAGTAACCGTGGTGGATTTGGAAGCACCGGAAAACAGTAAAGCAGCTGTGCACGTTATTGCGTGGCAGATACAAAAACAAAGTTCGTTAAATCGTCAAAAAAACAAAGAAGTCCATCGGCGTAATGCTGAAAAATTGTGAGACATGAACAAAAAACTGGCAGAAATACCAAGGTTTTGATGGTAATTTTGTTAAAATATCTGATGACAAGGTCGAGGAGATTTGTTAAAATAACAACATAAACAAAGCAGGATGTTTTGTGGAGAATTATTTTATGGAGGGTAATTAAAAATGGCAGAATTATCATTAAAACATGTTTACAAGAGATATCGAAATGGTTTTGAGGCTGTAAAGGATTTCAATCTTGATGTAGCAGATAAAGAGTTCATCATTTTCGTTGGACCATCCGGATGTGGTAAATCTACAACACTTCGTATGATTGCTGGTCTGGAGGAAATTTCCGAAGGTGAATTCGATATCGATGGAAAGAGAATGAATGATGTTGAGCCGAAGGACAGAGATATTGCCATGGTATTCCAGAACTATGCATTATATCCTCATATGACCGTATATAACAATATGGCATTTGCATTAAAATTAAGAAAAGTTCCGAAAGATGAGATTGATAAAAAAGTTCGTAACGCAGCAAGAATCCTTGATCTTGAAAAATTACTGGATCGTAAACCGAAAGCTCTTTCCGGTGGACAGAGACAGCGTGTTGCCATGGGACGTGCCATCGTGCGTGAGCCGAAAGTATTCCTTATGGATGAGCCGCTTTCCAACCTGGATGCAAAATTAAGAGTACAGATGCGTTCCGAGATTTCTTCCTTACATCAGAGACTTGGCGCAACTATCATCTACGTAACACATGATCAGACTGAGGCTATGACACTTGGTACCAGAATCGTTGTTATGAAAGACGGCGTGATCATGCAGGTAGATTCTCCGCAGAAACTTTACAATGAGCCGGACAACCTGTTTGTTGCAGGATTCATTGGATCACCGCAGATGAACTTCATCGACTGCGTATGCAAAGTTGAGGGAGACAAAGTTACACTTACAAACGGCGATACTTCCTTCGTGATGCCGGAGAACAAAGCAAAAGCATTAAAAGACGGCGGATATGACGGAAAGACAGTTGTATTTGGTATTCGTCCGGACGATATGGATGATTATCCAGAGTATATCGAGAAACATGCCGGATATACAATCAACGCAAAATGTACCGGTTATGAGCTTCTTGGTTCTGAAGTATTACTTTACTATACATACAATGGTGTTACAATGACTGCAAAAGTTGATTCCAGTACACCGTGCCGTTATGGTGATGATGTAACTGTTGCCTTTGACATTAACAGAGGTCATGTTTTCGACAAAGAGACAGAGCAGGTTATTTCTCACTAAGAGGACGACAGAACGATAATTGGTTTGTAAAAATGAAACTGGGTATGTATTTCATACCCAGTTTTCTTACTTGATAGGGAAGTGTCATTTCCTGTCAGACAATGCGGATGTTTGAAAAATGGAGGTATCAAAAGACGGTTATGGAGGCACATGTATCCGGGAAAAAACTCATGCAGGCGCTGCAGGAAATGCAGGAAATTTCCAGAATGGAATTTGTACTGTATTCCAGGAAAGGAAAACTTCTGGCATCCACCTGCCAGGAACCAGAACAAAAAGTGCAGGAATTTGTGGTTCAATTCGCAAAATCCATGGCGGAGACACAGACAATTCAAGAGTGGATCTTTTTGAAAATTGAGATTAATGACCGTACGGAATTGATCTTGCTGGTAAATAAAAACGGAAGTAATGATTCCTCTTATGTGATAGGGCGTATGGCATCCTGCCAGATTCGCAATCTTTATCTGGCAGCCAGAGAACCAGCCAGCGAATCAAATTTTCTGCGCAGGCTGATGCAGGGAGAATACAGTGAACAGCAGATCCGGGAACAGATGCATGAAGTACGGTTGAAAAATGCTTCTTATATGCTGTATGTGATCCAGTTTTCCGGGGAGCAGGATCAGATTGCCCTGGAAACATTGAAAAATCTGTTTGTTGTATATTCTGTTGATTATCTCGTTGAAATGGATGATACACATATGGTTCTGGTGAAGAATATTCTGGGAATTGATACAGAATATGATATTTATGCGCGCAGGATCATTGATAATCTGCAGTCAGAGGCTATGATCAATGCATGGGTGGGATATACGGATCCGGCAGAAGATCTGACAGAGCTTCATGAATGCTATCGGCAGGCCTGCACAGCACTTCAGGTAGGAACAGTGTTTTATGAGGAAGAGCGTGTCTTTTATTACCGGCATCTTGGACTTGGACGCCTGATCCAGCAGCTGCCAAAAGATATGTGTGATCTGTTTTTACAGGAAGTCCTGGGAGAACAGGCGGATCTTGATCTTGATGAAGAGATGCTGGCGACGATCAAGCATCTGTTTGATAACAATCTGAATATCTCAGAGACTGCACGACAGCTTTATATTCATCGAAATACATTGGTTTATCGTCTGGAACGGATTGAGAAAAAACTTGGCCTTGATATCCGTACTTTTGAAGATGCGATGCTGTTTAAGATCGCAATGATGGTTCGTACTCACAGAAATGCAATCGGCGGTTGCCAAATAAAACCTGACGTGGTAGAATAAAAAAATACCCAGTGGCAATTGGTCGCTGGGTACTTACACGTTTACATAAATCAATAAAGGGTATAGGAGCAGAAACCGAGTATGAGTATAGACAAAAAGAAAAAAGTCTGGGTGGTGGGACACAAGAATCCGGATACTGATTCTATTTGTGCAGCCATTGCCTATGCGAACCTGAAAAACCAGGTGGACGAAAAACGTTACGAGGCAAAACGTGCCGGTGAATTGAATGAAGAGACAAAATACGTGCTGAAAACATTTGGGGTAAAATCTCCGGGACTGATCACAGATGTGGGAGCTCAGGTAAAGGATATTGAGATTCGTAAGACCCCAGGTGTCAGTGGCAAAATTTCTCTGAAACGCGCATGGGAAATGATGAAAGAGCAGAACGTTGTCACACTTCCGGTAACAGATGAAGAGAATAATCTGGAGGGACTGATCATTACCGGTGATATCGCAACATCCTACATGGATGTGTATGACAACAGTATTCTGTCCCGTGCAAAGACACAGTATCAGAACATTGTAGATACACTGGATGGAACGATGCTGTGTGGAAATGAGCATGCATATTTTACAAAAGGAAAAGTAGTGGTTGGATCTGCAAATCCTGAGACCATGGAGCAGTTCCTGGATGATGACGATCTCGTTATCATGGGAAACCGTTACGATGCGCAGATTTGTGCGCTGGAGTCAAATGCGAGCTGTATCGTTATTGCGGGAAGCCCACAGGTTCCGAAGACGATTGTTAAAATGGCTGAAGAGAGAAACTGTGTGCTGATCACAACGGATTATGATACTTACACGACAGCCCGCCTGATCAACCAGAGTATGCCAATTAAATTTTTTATGCGCAGAGAGCAGCTGGTTACCTTTGAGACTGAGGAATATATTGACGAGGTCCGTGAAATTATGTCCAAGGAAAAACATCGTGATTTCCCGGTTCTGGATGAGGATGGCAAATATATAGGTATGATCTCCAGACGAAACCTGTTGAATATGAAGAAGAAACGGGTAATTCTGGTAGATCATAATGAGAAGACACAGGCCGTGGACGGTATTGGTGGAGCTGATATTCTGGAAATCATTGATCATCACAGAATCGGAAGCCTGGAGACTATGTCACCGGTATTTTTCCGTAATCAGCCACTGGGATGTACGGCAACAATTATATATCAGATGTATCAGGAGCAGAACGTAAAGATTGGTAAAGAGATAGCAGGACTGCTCTGTTCTGCAATTTTGTCCGATACTTTAATGTATCGTTCGCCTACCTGTACACCGCTTGATAAAGCAGTTGCAGAACAGCTGGCACAGATTGCCGGTATCAATACAGAGGAACATGCAAAGGCTATGTTCCAGGCTGGAAGTGATTTTGGAAGCAAGACACCGGAAGAAATCTTTTATCAGGATTTCAAAACCTTCAGTCAGGATGGTGTTGACTTTGGCGTGGGACAGTTGAGTGCCATGACACAGGAAGAACTGGATCAGGTACGCGATAAATTGCTGCCATATCTGCGTGAGGCTATGACCGAGCGTAAGATTGAGATGGTATTTGTAATGCTGACAAATATCATTGAGGAGACTACTTATCTGATCTGTGCAGGTGAGCAGGCGGATGATCTGGTAGAAAAGGCATACCATGTTCATAAGGAAGGCGATTATCATGTGCTGAAAGGCGTGGTATCCAGAAAGAAACAGCTGATTCCGATGTTTATGTCAGCAATGCAGGAACAGTAAGAGAGGATAGAGACAGCGATGGAAAGAGAATATTGGAAAGCAGGAAATATGCTCTATCCGGTGCCGGCAGTGATGGTCAGCTGTCAGAGACCGGGAGAACGGCCAAATATTGTTACGATTGCCTGGGCGGGAACTATTTGTTCCAATCCGGCTATGGTATCAATTTCCGTGCGAAAAGAGCGTTATTCCTATGATATAATCAAAGAGACCGGAGAGTTTGTTATTAATCTGACAACCAATGATCTTACTTTTGCGACAGATTACTGTGGCGTAAAATCCGGCAGAGATGTGGATAAGTTCAAGGAGATGAAATTGACACCGAGCAAGTCAAAGACGATTGCGGCGCCGGGAATCGCAGAGAGTCCGGTAAGCCTGGAATGCAAGGTAAAGCAGGTGATCGAGCTTGGTTCCCATGATATGTTCCTGGCAGAGGTGACAGCTGTATCTGTGGATCCGAAATATATGGATGAAAAAGGAAAGTTCCATCTGAATGATATCGGACTGACTGCATATTCTCACGGCGAGTATTTTAAACTGGGAGAGAAGATTGGTTCTTTCGGCTATAGTGTGAAAAAGAAATAGCAGAAGAACGATTAGAAAAGAAATTGGAAAAATTGTAATAAAAAAGCAGAGTGTATATAATACGATCTGATTTTGTGAAAAACAAGTTAGATCAGAGTATATACACTCTGTTTTTGTTTCATCCGGAAAAATAATCACAGGCGTCATAAAACAGTATAGTAGCGGCTATTTGATCAGAGTATCCATTAGGGTTTCATAGATATCAACATTGGATTCCTTCCAATTGTGGCATACGGCTTCTGCCTGTGCACGGTTTTTGACACGCAGAGTCAGATCTACGATATCAGTACTCTGATCCTGAATGCGGCAGCGTACGTCGTATCCGGAACCGGCAGCTTTGTAATAATCCGCAAACACAGCAGTTTCCTGTTTGAGGTCAAAATGATGTGCCTGAAAATAAGTACGAATGTCTTCCTTAATGGCATCGGAAACTTTGACGTGGAAGAAGGCGAGTGTCTGCATGCCTTCCTCTGTCAGGTGGTAGCGGGTATTGTTGTGGGTGGATTCTGCGGTGATCAGATCCGTTTCCAGTAATCCGGTGACAGCCTCCTGAACTGTGAAATAATCTGTGTATTCATTTTCAAGAATAAAATTTGTAATCTGTGTGTTTGTCAGCGGATATTCTACAATGTTCAGCATGTACAGAATCATGACGCGGTACATGATGTCCAGTTTAGTCATAGTATTCCTTTCCCTGCCAGGTGTCTCTCTCCTTGAGTCGTTTTCGAATAGTATTTAATACCCGTTTTTTGTCCGTACTCCAAAGTGGCGCTACCAGCAGTTTGCGTGGACCGTCTCCGGTAATGCGGTGAACAACCATGGAGGCCGGGAGATGTTCGAGACAGTCAATGATGAATTCGCAGTAATCCTCCATGGAAAACAGAGGAAACGGATGCTGTTCGTAATAATCTGCCAGATCCGTATCGGATAAAACATGCAGTAACTGCAATTTGACTCCCGAAATCGGAGAGTGGGCTACATAATCAACGGTTTGCATCATATCTGCAGTTGTTTCGCCTAGCAATCCGAGGATTACATGAGTAATAACCGGTATGCTGCGTGCCATCAGAGCATTGACCGCTGTCTCATAGCAGGAAAGTGAGAATTCCCTGCGGATAAAAGCGGCACTTTTTTCATGGATCGTCTGAAGTCCAAGCTCGATCCAGACAGGTTTGATCTGATTCAGTTCGGAAAGCAGGTCGAGAATTTCGTCGTTGATACAGTCCGGTCTTGTGGCAATGGACAGAACAACGATGTCCGGATGCCGGATTGCTTCCAGAAAAAGCGGACGCAGATAGGAGACAGGCGCATAGGTATTGGTAAATGCCTGAAAATAGGCGATATATTTGCGGCAGTTTGTTTTTCGTTCGAGTTTCTTTTTGCCGGACTCAATCTGTTCTGTCACGGAGAGCAGGTGGTTTTCGGCAAAATCACCAGAACCGCCGCGACTGCAGAATATACAGCCACGGCTTCCTTTTGACCCGTCACGGTTCGGACAGGTCATACCGCCGTTCAGAGAAATGCGGTATACTTTTTCTCCAAACGTCTTTTTTAAATAAGTATCCAGTGAATAATAGCGATTCTGATTCATTCTTATTATTGTCTATGCTTCGATATGAGACTTGACAGCCTGGCTGACTACATCAGCAACACGCGGATCAAATGGCTCCGGCATAATGAAATCTTCGTTCAGTTCTTCGTCGCTGACAAGTCCTGCGATGGCTTTGGCTGCAGCAAGTTTCATTTCTTCTGTGATCTGACGGGCATGTCCCTCTAACGCACCTTTGAAAATACCCGGGAAAGCGATAACGTTATTTACCTGGTTCGGGAAATCGCTTCGTCCGGTGCCGACTACTTTTGCACCAGCGGCTTTTGCAACATCCGGCATGATCTCCGGAACAGGATTTGCCATGGCAAAGAGGATGGCATCTTTGTTCATGGAAGCAACCATCTCGGCAGATACGATGTTTGGAGCAGATACGCCGACAAAGATATCAGCGCCGCGCAGAGCATCTGCTAAAGTACCGGTCTGGTTCTCAAGGTTTGTTACCTCTGTCATTTTTTGCTGCATCCAGTTCAGATTTGGATAATCTTTTCCAATGATGCCGAGTTTGTCACACATAGTCACATGTTTGAAACCATATGTGAGCAGTAATTTTGTAATAGCCACACCGGCGGAACCTGCACCATTTACAACGACACGGCATTCTTCTTTTTTCTTGCCTGTCACGCGCAGAGCGTTAATGATTCCGGCCAGAACAACAATGGCTGTTCCGTGCTGGTCGTCGTGGAATACCGGGATATCCAGCATAGATTTTAATTTCTCTTCGATTTCAAAACATCTCGGTGCGGAGATATCTTCCAGGTTGATGCCACCGAAGGTCGGAGCAATATTTGCAACAGTACGGATGATCTCGTCAGTATCCTGTGTGTCCAGAACGATCGGAACTGCGTTGACGTCTGCAAACTCTTTAAAAAGGACACATTTTCCTTCCATAACCGGCATAGCAGCCAGAGCGCCGATGTTTCCAAGTCCGAGAACGGCACTTCCGTCGGAGACAACAGCTACGGTGTTTGCTTTCATTGTATAGGTATATGCAGCGGACGGATCCTTTGCGATGACTTTACAAGGCTCTGCAACGCCTGGTGTGTAGGCGATTGATAAATCTTCGCGGGATTTTACCGGAGATTTTGCTTCTGTGGAAAGTTTTCCGTTCCACTGTTTATGTAATGCTAATGCTTTTTCATTTAAATCCATATTCGTGGCTCCTTTGCAATCAATTTTCCTGCTTATCAT
>CAVAFS010000022.1:0-4517 GCA_963587975.1 Bulleidia sp.
GGTTACGGCAGCTACGGTCGCATCCTTCGCCGGCTGATCTGTCAGTGACAGGGAACCAAAGTGGAAGATTCTGCAGTTCTGCAAAAGTTCTTTATCCAGTTCGTCTGCTCGTAACTGTGTATCTGCCCCCGGTTTTCTTGCAAAGGAAAACTCACGCTCACCGTTTTCGTCAATAGCCACAAAAGCTAACGTTGTAAAATAATTATCGTCTTCGATCAGGTTTGAAACACCAATATTTTCCTTTTCCAATGTCTTTTTCAGAAATGCACCGTGCATATCCTTTCCGACTTTTCCGATAAATTCGGTCCGATATCCCATATGGCTGGCCACCGTCAGCAGATTCGCCGGAGCTCCGCCCGGGTTCTGCTCAAACAGACGCATGCCGTCTGCCCCTGTTCCGGCCTCTGTAAAATCAATCAGTAATTCGCCAAGTGCGGCAATGTCAATGTTTTTTCCCATTTTTCAAGTCCTCCATGATTTCATTATACCGCTTTTTATTCAATCTGTAAAAGAATAAAACAATTGCTGTCACAATCCAGAGAGTTCCCGGAATAGTTGTAAATGCATGTTTCATAATACCAAGCACTTGTGCATTCTGTGCCTGATTAGCCACATAACCATATTTGCCAAGCAATCCTGCCAGCATTGCGGTTCCGACTGCCATTCCAATTTTATTTCCAAGAGAAACAAACGCATACTGAAAACCATCGTTTCGAAGTCCTGTCTTCCACTCACCATATTCTACGCAGTCCGGAACGATCGCATAAATTGCTGTGTTAAATCCGGAGAAGAAAAACTGTGTGATTCCGGACAATACGTAGAATACTGCCGGTGAGCTCTGTACACGAAAGAAAAACATGCTGAGCATGGAAATTCCTGTAAGTAATGCAAACAACGATGCCGTACGACCTTTGTTGTTAAGCTTACGGAACACCGGCTGGAAACATGCTGCGCCGATAATAGACGGAATTATAATACACATAGAATATGTCGTATAGTATGACGCACTTCCCCCTACATATGTAAAATAATAAAGTACATCCACATTTCTTCCATACAATGTAAATCCGAACAAAACCTGACCGATCAGTGCCAGAATATATGGACGGTTCTGCATAACTGCTTTTAACTGAATCTTTACGGAAATTTTTTCTTTTTCCGGAACTGTCACGTTTTCTCTTGTTTTTGCAAAACAGAAAAAATGACATGCTGCAAAAATACCACCATAAATAATTGCTACCAGAAGATATCCGGTCTTTGCACTGTGGCTGCCGAGCTTTCCGATCAATGGAACTGTAATAATATTAATGATTCCAATGGCGATCATGGCTGCTACAGAACGGGATGTATTGATTTTTGCCCGCTCATCAATATCCTGTGTCATAGCACCACATAAAGTCCCATAAGGAATGTTTACGCAGGTATATCCAAGCACCAGCAGGCAGTATGTAATAACCATATAGATGATTTTTGCTGTATTCGACCAGTCCGGATGTGCCCAGAATGTGAAAATCAACAGGATTGCAGTGATCGGTGCAGCAACAAGAAGCCAAGGACGATACCGTCCCCATCTGGTTTATATCCGTTCCAATCATATTTGTAAAGACTTTTTAACGAAATTCTCCTTCAATGCGCTTCGTAAACAAAATATCATGATTCACCAACCGGTAAAAATCCCGCTTCATTTCCTCAAAGGTCTGGTCTCCCATTCCCATGAGCCACATCATTTTTGTGATCGTTGCTTCCAGTGTCATATCATAAGCTTCCAGAATCTTAAAATCCAGCTTCACTTTTTTTCCGACCTCATACACCGTCATATTGCTGCCTTCATTGGCCACCTGCGTCGTCATCACAAGGATTTTTCCCTTATCTTTCCACTTATTCATCTGGGTATAAAATTCATCCAGCAATGACTCCGGGATTCCGCCCACACCAAAACTCTCCACCACAAGGCAGTCGTACCGTTCAAACAGATACGGCAGAATATCCGGCTGCATTCCCGGAATCAGTTTCAACACATAAACACTGTTTTTCATCTCATAATAAAACCGCACCGGTCCGGTATACGGCATTTCCGTGATATAACGCACCAACATCCCATCCTGAATGACCGCCTGATATGGGAAATTAATGCTGCAAAAGGCATTATAGCTTTTTGCCCGCTCTTTTCTGGCTCTCGTTCCGACAATGACTTTTCCGTCAAACACAATGTTGACATCCTGTGAATCGTTATCGGACGCATAGATAAAGCTGTCCAGCAGATTTGTTTTTGCATCTGTCACATCCATTTCGATGGGCTTCTGCGCTCCGGTGATCACGATCGGTTTTCTGGAATTCTGAATCATATAAGACAACGCTGCCGCCGTATAGGCCAGTGTATCTGTACCATGACAGATCACGAAGCCGTCGTACTTGTCATAATTTTCTTCTACCGTCCGCACCAGCAGTTTCCAGTGCTCCGGTGTCACATTCGTGCTGTCCAGATTACACACCTGAATGGAATCCACCTCGCAGATTTTGCTGACTGCCGGGATATAGTTTAAAATGTCTTCCGCGGAAAGTCCCGGTGCCAGTCCGTATTCTGTCTGTTTGGAGGCAATGGTGCCTCCGGTTCCTATCATCAATATATTCTTCATATACTTATTTTCCTGTTTTTATAGTAAATTTTCTTCCCATTCTGCTGCTTTAAAACCGGTAAGTATCGTATCGCCATCTACGATCACCGGACGTTTCACCAGCATTCCATTCGTGGCCAGAAGCTGTAACTGCTCGTCTTCACTCATTGTTGGAAGTTTATCTTTGAGTTTCATTTCTTTGTACAGCATACCACTGGTGTTAAAAAATTTCTTTAACGGCAGGCCGCTTCGACCATACCAGTCTTTTAACTCTTCGTAAGTTGGATTGTTCTCCACAATGTGTCTGTCCTCATAAGCGATTCCATGTTCGTCAAGCCACTTTTTTGCTTTCTGACAAGTGGAGCATTTTGGATATTCTACAAATAACATACTTTTTCCTCCGTGTGTATATATTACACTTAGTATAACACATTACGTTGTATCATCTACATCCAAGCTGCTCTTCATGGGAAAATTTTTTTCATCAAGTGGATATTTGCCATTTTAGAAAGGGATTGCAACCATAAAGGTTGAAATCCCTTCCTCGTCTCTCAGCGCAAATTGTTTTCCTATAACTACTTCGTTTTTCTCCGGTCAGAACTGCTGTAAATCAGCCATCATAGTACGGAAGCCACTGCCGCACGATTTTGCTGCTTTCGAGCTCACGGATGCAGTTAAATATCACAAACTGATCTTTCCACAAATTCATGTCCAGATGAAAATGGCCAAAGTACCAAGCCCTGTATGTTGTACGTATCCTGGTGTCTTCCAGGAAAGCAGTAAGTGGCATTTCTTCCATTACGTTTGTTTTTATCCGCATGTAAGTTCTTGCTGCCATATAATGTACTGTCTGTGCGCATGTCGTATGAGTGATAATATAATCTACACAATAATTATGCTTCTCAAGGTTAATTCTGGCATTCTCATATTCCTCCTCCGAGGGCATTTCCTGTGGCCACCATGACCTTCCTTCCACTCTGTATGCTTTATCGATACTAAAGCCGCCGCCAAGCGTAAAGACCGTCTTGCCATCGATTTCATACACTTCTCCACGCATAAGGTGTATTAGATTCGGGCGAAGTTTGTGAACGTTCCCGCCCATCCAAACGTCAATCGGATAGGCATATAACTTATCAAAATTTTCATGGTTTCCATCTACAAAGAGTACCGTATACGGCTGTTCACTGATCCAGTCATAAAACTGTTCCTCTGTCACGGATGCATCTTCTTCATCTTTCCAACCACCGACCCCAAAGTCTCCTGTTACGATTATCGTGTCATCCACCTCTAAAACCGGATGCATTTGTTCTTTCCATTTTCTAATAGATGCATGCGTGTCTCCTGTTACATAAATCAATCTGATCTTCACTCCTCTCTGGCAACTACACTGATAGAATAAGCATTCCATCATTTCCAAAGACCAATCGGTCTCTCTGTCTTTCTCTCGTTCATAGTCAAGCAGGGAAAGCATCTGCTTTTGTCCATTAAAATCAGTCACAATATGTGGCATCCATAAGTCACTCATAATTAAAACCTCCTGTCTGTTTGTTCACTATATACACCGCAGTCTGTGGAAGTTTCCCGCCATTTTTTCAGTTTTTTGTTTTCTGAGCAAGAAAAAGAAAACTGCCAGGATCCTGTGCCTCCTGGCAGAATTTCTCCTGATAAGAACAGCAGTACAGTTAGCACGGTAATAAATACAATAGCAACGGTGATCTCTACGGTGCTTACCACGATCCAGACGGTATTTTCTACGATCTGGGATGCCATCAGCACCAAGGTGAGTGCAGTTATTAATGCAATAAAAGGAAAAATGCTCCATGCTATACATTCGTGAGGATGATGTGCAGCTTGCCTTTGTAACCATGCTCAACAAGCTGATCTTCGGCCATCGCATGGTGC
>CAVAFS010000023.1:0-6064 GCA_963587975.1 Bulleidia sp.
GTTGTGGCCATGATTGCAGCGATTGCGGCTCGTTCCGCCGGAATTAATGAATGGCTGCTGTTCCCGGTTGCAATTTTGGTGGGACTCGGACTTGGATTACTGAACGGTTTCATTCATGCAGTATTAAAGGTAACATCCTTTATCGCAACCTTGGCGGTATCTTTTATCTGTACCGGTCTTGTAACGATTGTACTGAACAATGCAAGTGTCAGCATTCCGCATCATATGACAAAA
The DNA here is from genome assembly GCA_963587975.1 of Bulleidia sp. Lineage (GTDB taxonomy): Bacteria > Bacillota > Clostridia > Lachnospirales > Lachnospiraceae > Eubacterium_I. The sequence continues at coordinate 235 of CAVAFS010000023.1, forward strand.
CTGGACAGTGTACCGTTACGATTAATTACACTGGCAGCGATCATGGTCATCGGATACCTGTTTTTTGAAAAATCAAAAGTTGGTAAGGAATGCAAGATTGTCGGAGCGAACCCGGAATTTGCAAGACAGAACGGTATTTCTGTTACATGGGTAAAAATCCGTGGATTTATGATCATGGGCTTAATGTGTGCCATCGTTGCAATTTTTGCACTGCTGAGAGCAGGAACCGCATCTTCCTCTACCGGTGCAGGATTCACCGTAAATGCGTTAAATGCATTGCTTATCGGTGGTATGCCAATTACGGGTGGCGCAACATCTAAATTCAGAAGTGCCATTATCGGAAGTATCATCATGGCGGTTCTCTCTTTTGGTATGAACCTCTGGGGACTTGGTACGCTGGCACAGCAGGTAGTACAGGGATTTGTATTCCTGTTCGCAATCAGTATGACATTTGACAGACAAAACACAACTGTCATCAAATAATTAGATTTTTTACACGAGAGTGTATAAAATAGATATAATGAAAAAGGAAAAAGAAGAAGGAGAAAAATTATGAAAAAGAAAGTAATTTCATTATTGCTGGTAGCAGCAATGGCGGTATCTATGGCGGCTTGTGGAAACACTTCCACAGATAAAGGTTCCGATAATGGGGGAGCTGCAACATCTGCAGGCGCAGAAGCAAGTACAGACGGAGATTTCCTGATTGGATATCCGACAGCACCATCTTACAATGCCGTTATGAATGCAATGCATTTAAACAGACAGAATATCGCACAGGCAGCTGGCGGCGATCTGGTAACAGAGATTTTTGAGTTTGATGATGCTACAACCATCGATGCAGTAGAAAAACTGATCACAGACGGATGCAAAGGTATCTTTGTAACACCGACAAGTAATGATGTATTATACAACGTAACCGATATGTGTGATGAGGCTGGCGTATACTTTGTTATCTCCATGAGATCCATCACAGATGAAGAAGTAAAAGCATACGTAGAGAACTCCAAATACTATCTTGGATGCGTATATGAGGATGAGTATCAGGCTGGTTACATGCTTGGTAAGGCACTGGCTGATTCCGGAGCAAAAGATTACTGCCTGATCACAACAGCATCTGACAATACTACAGGCCAGACAAGAGAGCAGGGCCTTGCAGACGCAGCAGAAGAGTTTGGTCTGACATGCCTGGATACATACAGAAATCCGGCAGATGCTTCCGAAGCAGTATCCGCAGTAGAGAGCTGGATTGCAAAATACGGTTCCGATATGCAGGGTATCGTTCGTCTTGGTACACAGGCTACCGGCGATCAGTCCGCTATCGCAGCAAAACTGGAAGAGTACAGCGACAAAGATATCAAATTCGTAACACTTGATACAGATGAAAACTGCATCTCTTATGTAAAAGACGGTACTATCACAGCTACACTTGGCGATCTTCTGATCCAGGATTCCATTGCAGCAGCAACTGTTCTGACAGACGCTGTAACAGGTAAACCGATCAGTGATACTCCGGTAGAACTTGCATTAAAATACAGTGTAATCACAGATGCAGACGAGCTTCAGGCTTACTATGATTACATGGCTGTAGAAGAGCCAATCTACAACAAAGACGAAGTAAAAGCAAACCTGCTTGGCCTTGATGTAGCAGGATTAGAGGATCTGTGCAATAACATGACAGCGCTCAGTGTAAAAGAGCTGCACGAATCCAGATAGTTTCAGTTATTTAATATGGAGGTGGATAATTCATGAGTGTTAAGATAAAAAGAGCCTGCTGCGTGTTTGCGTTTCCGGTTTTGATCTTTCTGTTTTTCACACTGATCTCAGACAGTTTCGGTGTGCAGAGTTTAAAAGTAGTATTTTCACAGGCAATGATTCCTACCGTAATGGGATTTGGTATGGCGTTCTGTATGGCAGCCGGATTGTTTGATTTAAGTACCGGTGTCCGGGTAATCCTTTCCGCAAGCGTTGGCGGCTATCTGGCCACGACACTGGGACTGGGTCTTCCGGGACTGATCATCGGAAGCATCGTATCCGGTGTACTGATGGGTATTGCAATGGGATATGCGTTCAATCTGTTCCGCATCCCATCCCTGGTACTTTCCCTTGGTGTGGTAATGCTGTTTGAAATTCTCTGCTATGCATTCCTCGGCTCTTCCAGTATGGTATCGGTGGACAAGAGCATTGCATTTTTAGGAAAAACACCTTGGAACTTTGTGATCTGTGCGATTGCAGGCGTGATTTTCTACCTCTTATACTATCGTACAAAATTCAGCTACAATGTGCGTGTTGTCGGCGGCAATGAGACACTGGCTCGCAACATGGGAATCAATGCAGCAAAAATCAATTTCCTCAGCTTCGTGATCGGCGGTGCATTTCTGGGTGTGGTAGGTATCCTCCAGATCTGCTATACAAACTCCATTTCCGGACAGCTCAGCATGGGAAGTCTGAACATGGTATTTAAACCGATGATGGGAGTTATGGTTGGAATGGAACTTCTGGCACTGATGGACAATCTGGCATTGAATATCCTGATCGGCGAATTATGTATCAGCCTGATTTTCAATGGTCTGCTGGCCGTGGGACTTCCGTCCTCCATGCAGGACACCGTACTTGGTATCTTCATGATCGCCGTACTTGGTATTTCTGCAAATCGTGGAAAGATGCAGCATTATTTCCAGAAAAAGAAACTGATCCGCAGTGTATCCGCACATTAAGTAGTACTTCCCCTCCAAAAGAAATGAACGTAACAAAAAAGAATCTGTCCAGTGCGGGCAGATTCTTTTTTTGTCAATAATTTAAAAATTATTCCGAAACCAGTTCCAGACCTGTAATATCCGGCTGAATGGTGAGAGAGTAGTTTGTATAGTAAACTACAAATCCCGGTTTTGCTTTATTTGGTTTCTTCACATTCTTTTTCTGCAGATAATCAATCTCTACTTTTTCATTGCCGCGTCCTTTGGAGTAAAAAGCAGCCAGCCGTCCGGCTTCCTCAAAGGTGCGGTCCGGCATTTCTCCGGTTTTTGTTTTGACAAGTACATGGGAACCCGGCATACCTTTTGCATGGAACCACCAGTCATTGCCTTCTGCAAATTTAAAGGTCAGTTCATCATTCTGGAAGTTATTTTTACCGACATAGATATCAAAGCCATCGGTGGAGCGGTAGTGATACGGCTTGCTCTTTCCCTGTGTCTTCTTTTTGGAATATTTGTGCTTGATATAACCACTTTCCATCATCTCTTCCTTGATCTGCTGCAGGTCGGCTTCCGTCTCTGCAATATCAAGGGCAGTGGCGATGGAATCTAAATGATCAATCTCAAGCTGTGTATCCTCGATCAGATCTGTCAGTGCCTCATAGGTACGTTTCAGCTTTGCATACCGGTCAAAATATTTTTTTGCATTATCCAGCGGTGAGATTGTATCATCCAGCGGAATATGAATGGTTTCATTTGTGTAGTAATTCAACGCATCAAATCCTTTGCATCCTTCCTCCAGCTGATAGCCGTAGGTATGGATTAGCTCGCCATATACTTTATATTTTTCCCGTTTTTCCGTATCTTTTAACTGCTTTTTCTGCAGATCATATTTTTTACGGTTTCGTTCTAATAACGTATTGATCACATGACGCAGATCTGCGGATTTCTGGCGCATACGGGTGTAGAAACTGCGCTGCGCATAATAGTTTTCCAGTACTTCCGAGATAGAATCATACGGAACAATTGTATCCGATGCATAGGATGTCAGCGGAATTGCCGCATACTCAATTGGTTCCTCCTGATGCATAATGATATTCGGGTAAAAACGTCCCTGGCGGATATCGGACATGGCAGCCAGAAAAACTTCTGTCAGTTTCTGCTGCTCAGCTTCTGTCAGAGAAGCGCACGGAGCATCCCCGTCCACAGTTGCACGATAGCAGAATTCATTGGCGGCCAGCGGACTGATGCCGGTATAGGATGTATAAATTGCTTTTGCGGTGCTGCACGGTTTCTGTAATGCATGCGATATAAAATGTTCCCCAGTTTCTTCCAGAGGATTTATTTTATCCTGCTGAGCAGGAATGAAATAGGTGCGTCCCGGAAGAACCTCACGGACAGAGCTTACCTGTGCGGAAATATGCTTGATGCTGTCAAGGATCATGTCATTTTCATCACAGAAGATAATATTGCTGTGTTTTCCCATCAGCTCAATGATCAGTTTTTTATGTCTGAGATCTCCAAGATCATCCAGATGTTCAATCTCAAACACAATAATACGTTCCATACCCGGCTGGGTAATGGAGATGACACGTCCGTTTGCCACATGTTTGCGCAGCAGCATGCAGAAATTTGGGGCTGTCATCGGGCTTGGTTTATTTTTATCGGAAATATATACCAGCGGAAGTGATGCACTGGCAGACAAAAGCAGACGTTTCTGACCATTTGGGCCTTTCATGGTAAGAAGCAATTCATCTTTTTCCGGCTGTGCGATCTTACTCAAACGCGCATTTGTAAAATTTTCCTGTAATTCTTTTGCCAGACTGGCAACTACGATTCCATCAAGAGCCATAAAACTCCTCCTAACTTAACCACATTTTCCAAAATCATAGTAATATTTTTATACACCATCGTAATATAGAAAATTCTATGAAAAATATGTGATTCGCTAATTTAAAATGGTAGCATGATTTTTATAAAAAAGCAAATTTAAACTGGAAAAAATGAGACTGATATGTTATTATATTAGGCGTTTGACTACTGAAAACAATAAAGTGAATTTTTTCTTACTTTGTCAATGACAAAATAAGCGATATACAGATGACAGAAAGGAGTTTTTACAATGCCAACAGAAGAGAAGAATCCCCTTGCCACCCAAAAGGTAAGTTCCCTGATTTTAAAATTTACCATCCCGGCTATCATCAGTATGATGGTAAGTTCCTTATATAATATCGTTGATCAAATTTTTATCGGACAGGGCGTTGGCCTGCTTGGTAATGCGGCGACAAACATTGCATTTCCGGTAAATATTATCTGTACGGCAGTGGCACTTCTGCTTGGAATCGGCAGTGCTTCCAATTTTAATCTGAAGTCCGGTGCCGGACATACAGAAGAAGCGAAAAACTATGCCGGTAACGGTCTGACCATGCTTGTGGTCTGTGGTGTGATCATCACGGTTGTGACTTTATTATTTTTAACGCCATTGATGCATGTGTTCGGAGCAACCGAGGATGTGCTTCCGTATGCACTTGACTATACCGGTATCACAGCCATTGGTGTACCGTTTCTGACACTGACCACCGGCGGATGCCATCTGGTACGTGCGGACAGAAGCCCTTCATTTTCTATGGCCTGTATGCTGACCGGAGCGATCATCAATACGGTTCTGGATCCGTTATTTATTTTTGTTTGCCACTGGGGCATCAAAGGTGCTGCCTGGGCGACCGTTCTGGGACAGGTTGTTTCTGGCGTTATGATTTTAATTTATTTCTGGAAATTTTCCAATATGAAACTGACCCGCAAACAGCTGATTCCGAAAGGAAAATACCTCGGAGAGATCACGGCACTTGGACTTGCATCCGGAATCAACCAGGTGGCTATGGCCATTATTCAGATCACCATGAACAATATTCTACGCAAATATGGTGCGGCTTCTGATTATGGTGCAGATATTCCAATCGCCTGTGCAGGTATTATTTCAAAAGTAAATATGATCTTTATGTCCATTGGAATCGGCATTTCACAGGGCTGTCAGCCAATTTTCGGATTTAACTACGGAGCCGAAAAGTTTGACAGGGTACGGGAGACGTATAAAAAAGCAGCAGTGGCAGCTATTATCGCCGGTATTGTTTTTTTTGCCT
>CAVAFS010000024.1:0-8664 GCA_963587975.1 Bulleidia sp.
CTCTGTTCCCACGCCGACTCAATGATCGTTATTTGATCACTCTTACTTTTAATACACCGTCAATTGCAGCCAGTTTTTCAACAACGTCTGCGGTTGCCGGAGCATCCAGATCCAGAAGTGAATAAGCATAGTCATTGCGGCTCTTGTTTGTCATGTCGGCGATATTGACACCTGCTTCACCTAATACAGATGAATACTGACCGATCATGTTCTTGATGTTTTTGTGCAGGATCGCGATTCTTGCAACACCTGTGCACACACCCATGTTACAATCCGGATAATTTACAGAATGTGTAATATTTCCGTTCTCGATATAATCAATCACTTCCTGTACAGCCATTACTGCGCAGTTATCTTCAGATTCTGCGGTAGATGCGCCAAGGTGTGGGATCACGATGCAGTTCTCCACGCCTGCTGTGGTCGGATTTGGGAAATCTACGACATATTTGCGTACTTTTCCAGCTTTTAAAGCCTCAACCATAGCTGCTTCATCTACTAATGTATCGCGGGCGAAATTCAGAACGATGACGTTCTCTTTCATCATTGCGATGGCTTCCTTACTGATCATTCCTTTTGTGGAATCCAGAAGCGGTACATGAATTGTGATGAAATCACACTCTTTGTAAATATCTTCTACTGCCAGCACATGTTTTACTTTTGTAGAAACATTCCATGCTGCATTGACAGACAGATACGGATCATAACCAAGCACATCCATGCCCAGTGCTACCGCCGCATTGGCAACCTGCACACCGATGGCTCCAAGTCCGATGACACCAAGTTTTTTCCCTTTGATTTCAGTTCCTGCAAATGCTTTTTTTGCTTTCTCAGCTGCTTTTGCAATTCCTGCATCTTCTTTGTTCTCTTTTACCCAGTCGATACCGCCTGTGATATCACGGCTTGCAAGAAGCATACCTGCAATCACCAGCTCTTTGACACCGTTTGCATTTGCACCTGGTGTATTGAATACGACAATTCCCTGATCTGCGCATTTATCTAACGGAATATTGTTGACACCAGCGCCTGCACGGGCTACGGCCAGCAGTGATTCCGGAAGATCCATGTCATGCATTGCCGCACTACGCACTAATGCAACCTCTGCCGCATTGAAATCATCTGTTTTCTCATAAGTATCCGGGAATAATTCCAGACCGCACGCTGCGATCGGATTTAAACAATGAAACTGAACCATTTTTGTTTCCTCTTTTCTTCAACTTTTTTCAACTCAAATTTTCCGACTGAGATATCTCACCTTCTCAGTCATCTTCTGCCTTTCGGCACACACTTTTTTGCATTGCGAAGATAATTCACTGCATCTATCAGTTTTCCTATCCCGCATTCAAACTCAAATATGAATCACAAATTTACTTTGTGTTCTCAGCCTCAAATTTTTTCATAAACTCAACCAATGCAATCACACCTTCTTTTGGCATTGCATTGTAGATGGAAGCACGCATACCACCAACGGTTCTGTGTCCTTTTAAGTTCTCCAGACCTGCTGCTTTTGCTTCTGCAACGAATTTTGCATCCAGATCTTTGTCACCTGTTACAAACGGAACGTTCATCAGGGAACGGTCTTCTTTGCGGACAGTACCTTTGAACAGTTTGCTGTTATCAAGGAAATCATACAGGATTGCTGCTTTCTCCTCGTTGCGTTTCTTCATTGCTTCCAGACCGCCCAGGCTCTTGATCCATTTGAATACTTTACCGCAGATATAGATGCCGTAGCATGGCGGTGTATTGTACATGGAACCTTTGTCAGCCTGTGTTTTGTATTTCATCAGAGTCGGTACATAATCCGGCAGATCATCGCGAATCAGATCCTCACGGATGATCACGATCTGTACGCCGGCCGGTCCGATGTTTTTCTGAACGCCGCCCCAGATCACGCCGTATTTTTCTACGTCCATCGGCTCTGACAGGAAGCAGGAAGATACATCGGATACCAGTGTTTTTCCTTTGGTGTTCGGCAGTTCATGATATACTGTTCCGTAAATGGTGTTATTCTGGCAAATGTATACATAGTCTGCATCATCATCGATTGGAAGATCAGAACAATCCGGAATATAAGTAAATGTCTCATCTTCAGAAGAAGCGATTTTTACTGCTTTTCCGTATTTCTTTCCTTCTTCATATGCTTTCTTTGCCCACTGACCTGTTACGATGTAATCAGCCACACCGTTTTTCATCAGGTTCATCGGAACTGCGGAGAACTGTAATGCACCACCGCCCTGTAAGAATAATACTTTGTAATTGTCCGGGATATGTAATAAATCCCTTAAATCTGCTTCAGCCTCATCAATGATTTCCTGAAACATGGAAGAACGATGGCTCATCTCCATAACGGACATACCGCATCCACGGTAATCAAGCATCTCCTCCTGTGCCTCTTTCAGCACTTCTACCGGTAATACTGCCGGTCCAGCTGAGAAATTGTAAACTCTGCTCATTTTGAAACCTCCTGGATTTTTCCTGCTTTGCAGGATTTTTTATTATGAACACCTTCCAGGCGGCAAAGAGATTGCTCTCCCTGTACAGTGCCACCCGGATGCGTCATTTATCTGTTCTTCAGATCAGATTCATCAAATGCTTCGCTGATCGGTGCACCAGGTGCTACCATCGGCCAAACATTATCATCACTGTCAATGACACAATCGATGAGTACCGGCGTCTTCATTTCCAGTGCTTTTGCCAGTTCTTCGGCAAATTCTTCCTGTGTCTTTGCACGCATGCCTGTGGCTCCCATAGCCTCAGCAAGTTTTACGAAATCCACACCGTCATTTAAGATCGTGTTGGAATACCGTTTTTCATAAAATAATCCCTGCCACTGATGTACCATGCCAAGTACCTGATTGTTGATGACAATCTGGATCAGTGGAAGCTGCTGACGGACTGCTGTCGCAATCTCGTTCATATTCATACGGAAACAGCCGTCACCAGCAATGTTGATGACCTGTTTCTCCGGATTTGCGACCTGTGCGCCGATCGCTGCACCCAGACCATACCCCATGGTACCAAGACCACCGGAAGTCAGTAATGTACGCGGTTTAGAGAATTTATAATACTGTGCCGCCCACATCTGGTGCTGTCCGACCTCTGTAACGATGATGGCATCGCCCTTTGTCTGGCGGTAAATCTCTTCCATGACAAATGGTCCGGACAATCCTTCTTTTTTATAAGTTAACGGATATTTATCCTTGAATTCACGAATCTGCTGCATCCACTCTGTGTGCGCCTGCTGCTCTAACAGATGGTTCACACGTTTCAGGATTTCCTTGATATCTCCGATCACGCTGGCATCCGTCTGGATGTTTTTATTGATCTCAGCCGGATCTACATCAAACTGCAGAATCTTTGCATTGCTTGCAAAACGTTTTGCGTCACCGATGACACGGTCGCTGAAACGAACGCCAACTGCGATGAGCAGATCACATTCGCTCACACCGTAGTTGGAAGCTTTTGTACCATGCATACCAAGCATTCCGCTGTATCGGTCATTGGTTCCGTCAAATGCACCTTTTCCCATCAGGGAATCGCATACCGGCGCATCTACCAGATCTGCAAATTTTGCAAGTTCTTCGCTGGCTCCTGAAATGACTGCGCCGCCACCCACAAAGATATACGGCTTTTTCGCTTCACGGATCATGGCTGCGGCCTGCTCCAGATCTGCTTCTGCCATTTTGTCGATTTTACGCGCTACCGGCGGAATCTGCTGAAATTCGAATTCTGTTGTAGCTGCAGTAACATCTTTTGGAATATCTACCAGCACAGGTCCCGGACGCCCGATCTGGGCGATCCGGAAAGCACGGCGGATCACATCAGCCAGTTTATTGACATCTTTTACAATAAAATTATGCTTTGTGATCGGTGTCGTGATACCTGCGATATCAATCTCCTGAAAGCTGTCTTTTCCAAGCAGCGGCACACCTACGTTACAGGTGATTGCCACCATTGGAACAGAATCCATGTAAGCGGTTGCGATACCGGTTACCAGGTTGGTTGCACCCGGTCCGGAAGTAGCCAGACACACACCGACTTTTCCGGTGGAGCGGGCATATCCATCCGCCGCATGGGAAGCTCCCTGTTCATGGGACGTAAGCACATGGTGAATTTCATCGCTGTGTTTATACAGTTCATCGTAAACGTTCAAAATTGCTCCGCCCGGATAACCAAATACAGTATCCACACCCTGCTCCTTCAAACATTCGATAACAATCTGTGATCCTGTCAACTGCATATGCTTTTGTTCCTCTTTTCTATCTAATCTTACTTATTTTGTTTTCAGAATAGCACCTGTGTTTCCAGATGTAACCATGGAAGCATAACGTGCCAGATATCCTGTTGTAATCTTCGGCTCACGTGGCTGCCATTTTGCTTTTCTTGCTGCCATCTCTTCCTCAGAGATATCTACATTCAGCGTATTCTCCGGAATATTGATCTTGATGATATCGCCTTCCTCTACGAATGCGATCGGGCCGCCAACTGCTGCTTCCGGTGATACGTGTCCGATGGAAGCACCTCTGGAAGCGCCGGAGAAACGTCCGTCTGTGATCAGGGCTACGGAAGAACCAAGTCCCATACCTGCGATGGCAGATGTTGGGTTCAGCATCTCACGCATACCCGGGCCGCCTTTCGGTCCCTCGTAACGGATAACAACAACGTCACCCTCTACGATCTTGCCGCCTTTGATTGCTGCGATAGCATCTTCCTCACAGTCAAATACTCGTGCCGGTCCTTCATGTACCATCATCTCCGGTACAACTGCGGAACGTTTTACAACTGCGGAATCCGGTGCAAGGTTACCTTTCAGTACGGCGATTCCGCCTGTCTTGCTGTATGGATTCTCAACCGGACGGATAACTTCCGGATTTTTATTTACAACACCCTGAATATTTTCAGCGATTGTTTTTCCTGTAACTGTCATGCAGCTTGTATCCAGCAGACCGATTTTGTTTAACTCAGTCATAACTGCAGATACACCGCCTGCCTCGTTTAAGTCCTCCATGTATGTCGGGCCTGCCGGTGCAAGGTGGCACAGGTTTGGTGTCTTCTCGCTTAATGCGTTTGCGATATCAAGGTCGATATCCACACCTGCCTCATGTGCGATAGCCGGAAGGTGAAGCATGGAGTTTGTGGAACATCCAAGTGCCATATCCATAGTCAAAGCGTTCATGAATGCTGCTTTTGTCATGATATCACGCGGACGGATATCTTTCTTTAACAGTTCCATTACCGCCATACCTGCATGTTTTGCAAGTTTGATTCTCTCAGAATATACAGCCGGGATGGTTCCGTTTCCAGGAAGTCCCATACCGATTGCCTCTGTCAGACAGTTCATGGAGTTTGCTGTATACATACCGGAACAGGATCCACAGGTCGGGCATACTTTTTCTTCGTACTCACGAACCTCATCCTCTGTCATAGTACCTGCTGCGTAAGAACCAACTGCCTCAAACATGGAAGAAAGACTTCTCTTTTTGCCATGAATGTGTCCAGCCAGCATCGGGCCGCCGCTTACGAATACAGTCGGGATGTTCAGTCTTGCTGCTGCCATCAGAAGTCCCGGTACGTTTTTATCACAGTTTGGAACCATAACCAGTGCGTCAAACTGATGTGCCATTGCCATACACTCTGTGGAATCTGCGATCAGATCACGGGTAACCAGAGAGTATTTCATTCCTGTGTGTCCCATTGCAATACCATCACAAACTGCGATTGCCGGGAACACGATCGGTGTGCCGCCTGCCATTGCAACGCCCATTTTTACAGCTTCTACGATTTTATCCAGGTTCATATGACCCGGTACGATCTCATTATAAGAACTTACGATACCTACTAACGGTCTGTCTAATTCTTCCTTGGTATAACCAAGAGCATTGAATAAAGATCTGTGAGGTGCCTGCTGCATCCCTTTTGTAACATTGTCACTTCTCATTTTTTACATACTCCTTTTTTATATTCTCTCGCAGATCAGGTCGCCCATACGGCTTGTTCCAACCTGTTCTACGGCAGATTTCTTATCTTCTTCCTGCGGCATGATATCGATGGTACGATATCCGTCTTTTAATACCTGTTTTACCGCATTTTCCACTGCGTCTGCTTCTTTGTCCAGATCAAAGGAATAACGAAGCATCATTGCTGCGGATAAAATAGTAGCGATCGGGTTTGCAATGCCCTGTCCTGCGATATCCGGTGCAGATCCGCCACTCGGCTCATACAGGCCGAATTTTGTATCATTCAGGCTCGCGCTGGAAAGCATACCGATGGAACCCGTTACCATACTTGCCTCATCGGAAAGAATGTCACCAAACATGTTCTCTGTCAGGATAACGTCAAACTGCTTCGGATCTTTTACCAGCTGCATTGCACAGTTGTCTACTAACATATGTTCATAAGTAACTTCCGGATAATCCTTAGCTACTTCCTCTACGATTTTTCTCCAGAGTCTGGAAGAATCCAGTACGTTTGCCTTGTCAACGCTTGTTACTTTTTTGCGGCGTTTCATGGCAATGTCAAAACCTTTGATTGCGATTCTGCGAATCTCATTCTCGGTATATGTAAGGGTATCTACCGCTGTCACAACACCGTCTACCTCGCTGGTCTTGCGGGCTCCGAAGTAAAGTCCTCCGGTCAGCTCACGCATGATCATCATATCAAAACCTGTGCCGATGATATCATCACGCAGCGGGCATGCCTCTTTTAATTCCTCATAAAGATAAGCCGGTCTCAGGTTTGCAAATAAGTTCAGAGACTTACGCAATTTCAGTAATCCGGCTTCCGGACGTTTCTCCGGTGGAAGTTTATACCATGGGGAAGTACTTGTATTTCCGCCAATGGATCCCATTAAAACCGCATCAGAATGCAGGGCCTGCTCAATGGCATAGTCTGTCAGCGGCTCTCCGGTCGCGTCAATGGAGCATCCTCCCATTAAAATATCTTCGTACTCAAATTCATGTCCGAATTTGTCAGCCACACAGTTTAATACTTTCTGTGCCTCGGCTACAACCTCAGGACCAATGCCGTCTCCGGCAATGACTCCAACCTGGTATTTCATTCTCTTTCTCCTCTCAAAAAACAATTTTTCTGAAGTGCTGTCAGAAAACTTATGGTTTTACGATGTCACTCGCAATATGCAAAAGAAGGGCAGTGATATCAACTGATATCCATGCCCCGCCCTCCTTTGTCTGATCTTTGCCTTTTTCAGTTTACTCTTCTACTGCGTCTTCAGCTTTTTCGATCTGTGCGATTGCAGCGCGCTGCATTGGAATACGGCAGTTTTTATTGTTGCCGAACTCTACAATAACGGTATCTTCGTTGATATCGATCAGTGTGCCGTAAAAACCGCTGTTTGTCAGAACAGTATCGCCGACTGCCATTTTAGACATCATCTCATTTCTTCTTGCCTGCTCTTTTTTCTGCGGTCTCAGCATAAAAATAAATACGAATACAAGTAAAACAACAATCCAGATGATTGTTCCCATCATACCCATTCCTGTACTGGATGATAATACGTTCATTTGATTTCCTCCTATTTTTCGATACTATTAAACATTCTACACAAAATGTAGCTTTTCTTCAACCCATTTCGTGTATTTTTCTTATCAAATCTGCATATATCGTTCTTTTATCACGTGTATACACAGTTATAAGACCCTATTTTTTTGCGTTAGTTTTTTCTTACTCTCCATGCTCCATGCGGTACAGTTTCTCAGCTTTGTAATTCTGATAGTTGCCTGCATCAATGGCATCACGGATTTCTTCCATCATTGTATTATAGAAATACAAATTGTGCAGTACGCACAGACGCATGCCAAGCATTTCTTTCGCTTTCAGCAGATGGCGAATGTAAGCTCTGCTGTAGGTACGGCAGGCCGGACACTGACATCCTTCCTCGATCGGACGCATATCACGTTCAAACTTCTGGTTAAACAGGTTCAGCTTACCAAAATTGGTGTACACATGTCCATGACGTCCATTTCTGCTAGGATATACACAGTCAAAGAAATCTACCCCGCGGTCTACTGCCTCCAAAATATTTGCCGGAGTACCAACTCCCATCAAATAAGTTGGTTTGTCTTCCGGAAGATGTGGAACGGTCACATCCAGAATATGATACATTTCTTCATGGCTTTCACCAACGGCAAGTCCTCCCACTGCGTAACCATCCAGATCCATCTCACTGATGCGTTTTGCATGGTCAATACGGATATCATCAAAAATCGCACCCTGATTGATACCAAAAAGCATCTGATTCTTATTGATGGTATCTTCCAGGCTGTTCAGGCGCTGCATTTCTTTTTTACAACGCTCCAGCCAGCGCGTGGTACGGTCTACGGATGGCTGTACATAGTTTCTGTCCGCCAGTGCCGGCGGGCACTCATCAAAAGCCATGGCAATGGTAGAACCCAGATTGGACTGGATCTGCATACTCTCTTCCGGTCCCATAAAAATCTTGCGTCCGTCTACGTGAGAATGGAAATGTACCCCTTCCTCTTTGATCTTTCGCAGTCCAGACAGAGAAAACACCTGAAATCCACCGGAATCCGTCAGAATCGGTTTATCCCATACCATAAATTTGTGCAGGCCGCCAAGATCTTTGATCAGCTTGTCACCCGGGCGCACATGCAGATGATACGTATTGGACAACTGCACCTGCGTCTTGAT
>CAVAFS010000025.1:0-2431 GCA_963587975.1 Bulleidia sp.
CAGAATACACAAACTTTTTTTCTTCTGCGTCCGCCTCTTCTCTTCATCGGAGAATCGCTTTTTCCATCTTTATTATAAGCCATGATAGTTTACCTCCTGTTTAGTTAAATGGTAATTCTTCATCAATTCCGTCCGGAATATTCATAAAACCATCGCTCACTGCATTGCTCGGTGATGGTCTGTCTGCCGGTGCAAAACTTGCTGCATGCTCAGCGCTTGCTGCTTTGCTCTCTGCAAACTCCTGCTCCTCTACAACAACATCTGTTGTGTAAACCTTCTGTCCGTCACGGTTTGTATAGCTTCCGGTCTGGATACGGCCTGTGAGGGCAATTTTTGTTCCTTTGCGCAGATATTTCTCTGCGAACTCTGCCTGACGTCCGAATGCTACACAGCCGATAAAATCTGCTGTCTGGCTGTCGCCGTCACGACGGAATCTACGATCTACTGCAACTGTATATCTTGCGATTGCGGTTGCCTGTTCACCCTGAGAATAACGAACCTCAGGATCACGGGTCAAACGTCCCATTAAAATTACTTTATTCATAAGGATGACTCCTTTTCTACTGTGAAATTATGCCTCGTCTTTTCTAACGCATAAAAATCTCAGCACGTTGTCCATGATACGAACACTCTGCTCTAACTCAGCAGGTACTTCTGCTGCAGCGTCGAACTGAATGAAGTAATAGAAGCCTTCGCTCATTTTCTGGATATCGTAAGCTAATTTTTTCTTACCCCAATCCTCAACTTCTGTTACTGTACCGCCAAAACGAGTAATGTACTCTTTTGCTTTCTCAACAACTGCTGCTCTGGCGTCATCTTCGATCTTGGCACTAACAATTAATGCTAATTCATACTTGTTCATGCTTTCTTACCTCCTTGTGGTCTTTTGGCCCTCTGCTCATCTTGTAGAGAGCAAGGATATTGTATATCACGATTGCCTATGTTACCATATTTTCATTAATCAGGCAAGTGTTTTTTTAAATCTTTTGTGTTTTTTTCTACGATCTTTCGCGCAACCATGATCTGATGCCCGCAGCCCTGACATTTCAGGCGAAAATCTGCTCCCACACGGAGGATTTCCCACTCAAAACTGCCGCAGGGATGTTTCTTTTTTAACTTTACGATATCTCCCACTTCATATTGATATGCCATTCATTCACCTCAATCATTCATTTTCCCACTTATATTTTCATATGTTTGCTTCATCATTTATACATTTCATGAATACACGCTCTTTTATATTTAGAAGCCTTTAGCAAACCTGCTGAAATACTTCACCAATCGGTGCCTGAATCACCAGATCCGCACGGTTGTCCAGTGGTGTCGCCGATTTATTAATCAACACAAGCTTATTTCCTCTGTAGTAGTCGATCAATCCAGCCGCCGGATACACGGCAAGACTCGTTCCGCCGATGATCAGCACCTCTGCCTGGCTGATAAAACGAATGGCCGCCTGCATGGTGGCAGAATCCAATCCTTCTTCATATAAAACAACATCCGGTTTGATCTGACCGCCACAGTCACATTTTGGAACACCCGTGGAATTTTTGATATACTGCGCGTCGTATAATTTTCCGCATTTTCTGCAATAATTGCGGTGTACGCTTCCGTGAAGTTCCAGCACATTTTTACTGCCGGCCGCCTGATGCAGTCCGTCGATATTCTGCGTGACAACCGCCTTCAGTTTACCCTTTGCTTCCAGTTCTGCCAGTTTCCGATGTGCCGCATTCGGTTTCGCATCCAGCGCCAGCATTTTATCCCTGTAAAACCGGTAAAATTCCTCTGTCTTTTCCATATAGAATGTATGGCTTAAAATCGTCTCCGGCGGATAGTCATATCTCTGATGATACAATCCGTCCACACTTCGAAAATCCGGAATGCCGCTCTCCGTAGAGACTCCGGCTCCGCCAAAAAACACAATATTATCTGACCCATCGATCCATTCTTTTAAGATTTCTGTTTTTTCCATCTGTTTCGCTCCTTTTTTCTGATGAAACACTATGCAAATTCATGTTTTTATACTATACTGATAGACAGAAAATAGCAACTCTATTTTACGCTATCAGGGATGTATTGATTTCATGAAAACATTTTCACTCAGAGACTGCAACAAACCAATTCCGTTCTACGCGAACTGCACTGGATGCATCCTGCTTCCGAAAAAAATGGATCAGGTTGTCATTGTAACCGCAAACGGCGAGCACGTAAACGTCGGTGTACAGCTTCCGCACGAACTGTCTTTAAAATTATATGATAAAATTCTTGAGACAGCAAATATCGGCGGTACCATCCACATTCCGGACATGCAGGAATTAAACGATGACGAAATTCGTGTAGCTATTGATGAACTGGAGATCGAGTCTCCGTCATAAGCTGACATTTAAGTTCGTTACCCGTTCACTAAGCCAGTAACTTTCCCCCGGCACTTACC
>CAVAFS010000026.1:0-3413 GCA_963587975.1 Bulleidia sp.
CATTTATTCTACATTTTTCAAGTTTATTTTTAAATTCCTGCACCGCTTTTCCGTCAGGTTGCACAAAATCACGCTCTTTAATCGGGTTTACCGGTATCAAATTGACATGACAATTGATGCCTCTGATCAATTCTGCCAGTTCTTTTGCATCTTCCTCGGTATCGTTGACGCCAGCCACCAGACTGTACTCAAAGGTCACCCTGCGGCCGGTTTCTTCAAAATAATCCCGTAACGCTCCCACTACTTCATGGATCTCATATGCTTTTGCCACCGGCATCAGTTCCAGTCGTTTCTCCTGATTGGAAGCATGCAGGGATAAAGCCAATGTGATCTGCAGATCTTCTTTTGCCAGATCACGGATTCGCGGCACCAGACCACAGGTGGATACCGTAAGGTTTCGCTGGCTGATATGTAAGCCGTTTTCATCCGTCAGCATCTGGATAAAGGTCAGCAGATTGTCGTAATTGTCTAACGGCTCCCCGGTTCCCATGACCACCACGTTTGACACACGCTCTCCGGTGTCTGCACTGATTCGGTAAATTTGTTCCAGCATTTCCGCCGGAGTCAGGTTTCGCACCAGTCCGTCTAACGTTGATGCACAAAAACGGCAGCCCATGCGACAGCCTACCTGCGAGGAAATACACACAGAATTACCGTGTTTGTAACGCATAAGTACGCTTTCTACCATATTGTGGTCTTCCAGTTCAAAAAGATACTTTCTCGTTCCATCGATGGCGGATTCCTGCATTGTTACCTGTTTCAGTACCGTATATGTGCAGTTTTCCGAAATCTGCTCTCTCAACTTTGCCGGAAGATTACTCATCTGCTCCAGAGAATCTGCCAGTTTGACATGCATCCACTGATACAGCTGTTTTGCCCGGAACTTCTTTTCTCCGTGTTCGATTGCCCACTGCTCTAACTGCGCCAGTGGCAATGATTTGATATCTGTTTTTTCCATATTATATTTATACTCCATATTATCTGCGATGCATTTTTGCCATGAAAAATCCATCACATCCCTCATATGGGAAACACTGGCGCATATGCTCCAGTTCAAACTCCGCATGTTCTGCTAAAAATTTATGTACATTCTCTTCGTTTTCTTCTTTCGTCATCGTACAGGTGCTGTACAGCAGTGTTCCTCCCGCTTTGACATAGCGGCACACCACACCGAGGATTTCCCGCTGCAGCTTTGCAAGCTCTGTGATTTTTTCTTCGGATGCATTGTATTTAATATCCGTCTTGGTACCGATGACGCCAAGTCCGGAACACGGCAGATCTGCGATCACCACATCTGCTTTTCCTTCTGCCGCAGGATCAAACTCCCTTGCATCCCATACTTTTGCCGTCATATTGGACAGCTGGCAGCGGTCGATGTTGTCCTCGATCATTTCCACTTTATATTCCGTCAGATCTCTGGCCTCCACATGGCCTGTTTCGCCGATCATGCGGGCTGCGTACACGCTTTTTCCACCCGGTGCTGCACAGACATCGATCACCTGGTCCCCCATCTTTGGTGCCGCAAGTTCCACCGCCAGCATGGATGCAGTATCCTGCACATAGAGCAGACCGTTTTCGAATTCCTCGATTTCATCCAGTGCTTCATATACGGATAAAAACAGGGCACGCTCCACCTGTTCATTCTTTTTCACTGTAATTCCCTGCTTTTTCAGAGATTCTGTAATCTCCTCCATGGAGATCCGATCTGTATCCACCTGTACAGATGTTGGATGCGGCTGCAAAAAGGCTTCCAGAATCTTCTCACAGGCTTCTTTTCCGTACTGCTCCATGAAACGCTGTACCATCCATTCCGGTACAGAATAATGTACAGACAGATACTTCACCGGTTCTTTTTTCGCATCCGGTTCTTTCACCTGATCCAGATTCCGGGCAATGTTTCGCATGACACCGTTTACAAAGCCTTTCAATCCGGAAAACCCACGTTTTACCGTAAGTTTTACCGCCTCGTTACAGGCCGCGGAATCCGGCACGGAATCCATATATTTTAATTGGTACACGCCGCTTCGCAAAATTGCAGCGATCACCGGTTTCATTTTCTTTACTTTTGTTTTCGAAAACTGGTTGATGATGGCATCCAGCTCGATCATCCGCTCGATGGTTCCCTGGGACAGTCTTGTGATAAAGGCCCGGTCCTGTTTTGGCAGATAACGGTATTTGTCCAGCACATCACGGATGACGATATGAGAAAATTCTCCGTCTCTGGTCACCGCCAGCAAAATGTCCACCACCAGATTTCTTGTATTTACGTTATCATTTTTGTTATTGGTCATCTCTGCGTCGTCCTCCAAATAAGATGATCAGTCGCAGAAGCTGCAGGATCATAGATGCTGCACTTGCCACGAAGGTCATGGCTGCCGCTGTCAGCACTTTTCTTGTATCCTTCAGTTCCGCTCCACCGAGGATTCCGGTGCGTTCCAGCTCCTGCATGGCACGATGGGATGCATTGAATTCCACCGGCAGCGTAATCAGCTGAAACAGTACTGCCAGAGAAAACATAAGGATTCCTGTCTGAATAAACACGGTACTCATGGAACCGCGGAAAAACAGTCCAATGATGATTAGCGGCCAGGCCAGATTGGAACCGATATTTGCAACCGGCACAAATGCTCCACGGATCCGCAACGGCGCATAGCCTCTCGCATGCTGGATCGCATGACCACACTCATGAGCTGCCACACCCACTGCTGCCACCGAAGTGGAGCTGTATACACTGTCTGACAAACTCAGTGTCTTGTTCATCGGATTATAATGATCCGTCAAATTTCCGGAAACATGCTGTACCTGCACATCATAAATGCCGGCATCCCGCAAAATCCGCTCCGCCGCCATGGCGCCTGTCATTCCAGACATGCTGCGCACTCTCTGGTAACGGCTGAAGGTGCTGTTCATCTTTGCCGATGCTGCCAGGCAGATGATTGCTCCGATGATCACAAGTATATAAGTATAATCCATCCAGTAAAAACCATAGTATCCGTAAGGCATATTTTTCACTTCTTTCTGATTGTTCTGCGTAACGCTTCTAAAATCCAATCTCTCACTTCTATAAATAATGAATTCATTTAATTCCAGATACATTGCGTCAGAACAGTTCTTGCTGCTTTCTTTAGAAACTATGCATTTTGTGCTTAGTTTCCCAGTTTCATTCCTTCACTTAAGGCATTGCCACGTAAAAAAGCATCTGCGCTCATCCGTTTTTTGCCTTCCAGCTGTACTTCCTCCAGCATCAGAATGCCGTCCCCGGTCTGTACGCCGACTTCGTGTTTTGTTACAACCGCCAGTTCACCCGGTGCTTTGTCCGATGTTTCTTCTTTTACAGCTGCTGCCCAGATTTTCAATGTCTTGCCATTGAGATAAGTATATGCACTTGGCCATGGATTTAAACCACGAATCAG
>CAVAFS010000027.1:0-6192 GCA_963587975.1 Bulleidia sp.
CGGTGAAAAACCTACAGATGCGCTTCCGGAGCTTGCACCGGTCATCGAGACGATCAAAGCAAAATACCCGGATCTGAACCGTGAGAACTTCGGCATCGGAAGTACGATTTTTGCAGTAAAACCGGGTGACGGTTCTGCCAGAGAGCAGGCTGCATCCTGCCAGAAAGTATTAGGTGGATGGGCAAACATTGCCAACGAGTACGCAACGAAACGTTACCGTTCCAACCTGATCAACTGGGGTATGCTTCCATTCCTGATTCCGGAAGGAGATCTCCCGTTTGCAAACGGGGATTATCTGTTTGTACCGGATGTGCGCAAAGCCATTGAGGACAAGCTGACAGATATCGAGGCATACGTAGTAAAAGACGGTGAATTAAAACCGTTTACTCTGAAAATGGGTGATCTGACAGAGGATGAGAGAACCATCATTCTGAAAGGCTGTCTGATCAATTATTACAGAGATTAAACGCAGAATAAGCAAAGCGCGACTGCGTTTATGAGCAAGTAGCAGAAGCGGATTGCGAATATCCGCTTTACAAGATCCTTAAGATTGTATAAACAACTGATAAAGATAATCAAAAAGAATCCTGAAAACGGGATTCTTTTTGATTTTTTTGTGAACAATTCTGTTATGTGCAGAAAAAGTATGGTATACTTATTGCATATTTTAACAGGACTCCCCGAAAAAGGATTCCGGGATTTTTAGAAAGGCAGTTTTAACATGCAGGAAGAGACAAAAAAAGAACATACTGCAACTGGAAAACAATCGGAAAAAAAGAAAGTAAATCTGGACATTCGACCGTATCTGGCGATTGGTCTGACGGCCATTTTGGTAGTTATGGTCTGCATTGCAATCTTCTTTGTAGTGCTTCGATTTGACGGATTATTTTCCGGTTTCCAAAAAATCTTACAGAGTCTTCAGGCTATTTTAGTGGGGTTGATTGTAGCTTATCTGCTCAATCCGATCATGAAATGGTTTGAACGTTTTTTATATAAAAGAAGCAGACAGAAGTCAAAAGAACTGACACACAAACAGTGTCAGAAGATCCGGGCAGCATCGGTCGCTTTTGCCATGGCAATCTTTCTGGCTATTATTGTCGTGCTGATCTGGCTGATCATTCCGCAGCTGGTGGTCTGCATTGAGGACATTGTTTTGTCCATGAACGAAAAAGTACAGAATCTGACGGAATGGGTGGATCGCCTGACAAAACAGAACAGCGCCATGGCCGGAAAGCTGGATACATTTATTGCGGATGCTTCCGTTTATCTGGAAGACTGGCTGCGCAAAAATGTGCTGCAGCAGTCCGATTTTATTGCGAACATCACAACCGGTGTTTATAACGTGGTAAAAGCGATTTTTAATGTTATTATCGGTTTTATCGTTTCGGTTTATGTGCTGATGACCAAGGAAAAATTTATTGGTCAGTTAAAGAAGATTATCTATGCAATCTTCCGTCCACGTTACGGAAATGTGGTGATGGAAGTTGTGCGAAAAGCAGATGACGTATTCGGTGGTTTTTTTATCGGAAAGATCATTGATTCCCTGATCATCGGCTGCATCTGTTTTGTGGGACTGGCTATTTTACGGATGCCGTACGTGGCGCTGGTCAGCGTAATCGTGGGCGTGACAAATATCATTCCGTTTTTCGGACCGTATATCGGAGCCATTCCGAGTGCGATTCTGATCTTTCTGGTAGATCCGATGAAGGGTATTTATTTTATTATCTTTATCATCGTTTTGCAGCAGGTGGACGGAAATGTCATCGGACCGAAGATCCTCGGAAATACAACGGGACTGAGTCCGTTCTGGGTTATCTTTGCGATTCTGCTGTTTGGCGGAAGTTTTGGAGTTATTGGAATGCTCTTTGGCGTACCGATTTTTGCGGTATTATATTATATCATCAAACGTGTGGTAGAGCATGTATTGAAAAAGCGTCGCCTTCCGGAAGGAACGGACGAGTATATCGAACTTGATACGGTGGATACCGTGACAAATGAAGTGAAGATGAAAGCTACGGAGGAACCGGAAGAGTCGATCCGCAAATATGAGGAATCAAAGGACAAAAAGTAAACATTAGATATAAAAACAGAAAATACAGACATGAGGTGAAAACGTGGATAAGTATGAGTATAAGTTGAAGCTGGAGCAGCTTCAAAATCTGGTGGCTGCAGGCGATTACGCCACAGCAGCAGAGATGGCAGATACCATTAACTGGCAGAAAGTGCGCAGTTTAAACACACTAACTATGGTCGGCGAAATTTATGAAAAAACAGGCAAATATGAGGCATGCAGAACTGTATTACTGCAGGCCTATGATCATTCCCCAATCGGAAGAAATATCGTCAGCAAGCTGGCAGAAGTTGCTATCAAGGCGAAAAAGATTGATGAGGCCGAGGAATATTACAACGAGTTTCTTGAGATTGCCCCGAAGGACAATATGCGCTATGTGCTGGCCTATGAAATCAGCTGTCTGAAAGAGGAACCGCTTCCGGTCCGTATTGCGATCCTGGAAGATCTGAAAGAGCACGAGTATACAGAAAAATGGGCGTATGAGCTGGCTGTTTTGTACGGACAGGCCGAGATGCGTGACAAATGTGTGGAGACCTGTGATGAACTGATCCTCTGGTTTGGCGATGGAGAGTATGTGGAGAAAGCACTGGATCTGAAACGCCTGTACCAGCCGCTGACCGCATCTCAGGAAGAAAAATACAAACAGTTCCGTGAGAAAAAAGGGATGGTGGAGATCAGTATTCCACAGACGACAGAACCGAAGAATGTGATCCATGAGATGGTAAAAACTGCTGAAAATACAGTGACAGCAAGCAAGTTCAATACCTCAAATCTGGAGGAAGAACTTGCAAAAAGCATGCAGCAGATCATGAATGCAACCGAGAAGGAAACCGTTGCAGACACGATGGAAAGCATCAAGAAGATCGTCAGTGACATTCCATATCTGAATGGAGAACATGAAGAAGATATTGAACCTGCCTTTAACCAGGAGAAAATCAATGCGCAGGTTGATAAATCGCTGAAAAAAGATTTTAAAGAACTTCTGAGCGAGACAGAGCAGGAGAAAAAGGAAGAGCAGCCGAAGAAAGAAATCCCGGTTGTGGTAAAAGCATCTGAGAAAAAGACTGCTGAGGAAGAAACCGCAGAGCAGGTCGCTTCTGCACAGGCCAGCATTGAAGAGATCCTGGAGGACTGGAAGAAGACAAAACGTGCAGCTGAAGCTGCAATCGCAGCGGCAGAACAGAAAAAGCTTGAGATGGCGAAAGAAAATGCGTTGATCGAGGCCGGCCAGATCATGGAACGTTTGAAAACCCTGATTCCGATTCTGGATGCAACTCCGGGAGAAGATCTTCCGGCACCGGAGGAAACTACGGTTGCGGCAGCACTTGCTTCTGATGAGACATTTGCAGAAGATGACAGTGAAGAAGTAGAAAGAGCTGCAGAAGATATTGAGGCAGATGACATTCAGAGAGACTTTGAGAAATCTGAGTCAGAAGAATCTCAGGCAGTATCTGCGGAAGCGGAGACAATGGAAGCAGGTTCAGAAGCAGAGGAAAAAGCTGCTGAAGCAGAAGAACCAGAAGAAAGTGTTTCTTCAGATGAAAAGACAGCACTTTCCGATGATACAGAGGCATCTGCTGAGAATGAGCCTGCAGAGGCAGCGCAGGATCAGAGTGAAGAAAGCGTATCTGAGACAGCTGTAGAAGAGACAGAAGTAGATACTTATGCAACCAGAGAAATGCCGGATGTACAGAATTCCCGTGTACAGAATACAGTTGCGGAGCAGACAAATGAGGATGCAGACGAGGGCGTAGAAGACACAGCAGCCAAAGTTGCTGAAGCAGAAAATACAGATACTACAGAAGAAACTTCTGAGGCTGAAGCAGAAGATGGTTCAGAAGAAGCAGAGAAAACAACAGCAGCGAATGAGGTTGAACTTGAAGAGCCTGTTGAGGAGGATCATCTGCGTGTAGTAGAGCCGGTTCCGGACGAAGAACTTGAGAAAACACTTGCACAGGCCACACAGATGTTTATGGAAAATTCCAGCGTGGAAGTTCCGGTTGGAAAGGCAGCTCTTTCCCAGAATACCGGTGTATTACCGGAGATCAAAATGCCGGAAGACATCGAGGCAGAACAGAACGAGTATCAGCTGACAGAGGAGCAGAAAGAATTATTCTCCTACTTCCTGCCGGTTCCTGGTATGGAAGATCAAATCCGCCAGATTTTACTTGGTGCGAAATCAAGAATCGGTAATTCTGTAACATCTTTGACAGGAAACATTCTGGTTCAGGGGGAAGAAGGAAGTGGAAAAACGGTATTTGCCACAAGTCTGATCAAAGCAATTCAGCAGGAAGTTGGAAATGAGGATGCCAAGATCGGAAAGATCAGTGCGGAATCTCTGAATAAAAAAGACTTTGCAGCGCTGATTCCGAAGATTGCCGGTGGCTATCTGATTGTTGATAAAGCAGGAGAGCTGACCCGTGAGACAGCAATCCGCATGTCACAGCTGATGGAGCAGAACACCCAGGGTATGGTTGTGGTTCTGGAGGACACAAGAGCAGGAATCCGTAAGGCTATGCAGCTTGACTTTGGTTTCTCAAAGAAATTCAGCGAGCGTGTGGACATTCCTATTTTCACTATTGATGAACTGGTACAATTCGGAAAATCTTATGCAAAAGAGATGGAGTGTACCATTGATCAGATGGGTGTACTTGCACTGTACAACCGTATCAACAATATCCAGAAACTGGAGCGTGCAACAACGCTGGCTGAGGTAAAGGACATCGTAGATGAGGCGATTGAGAGCGCTGAAGGCGGCGGAATCAAGAAAGGCTTCGCTTCTATTTTCTCAAAGAAATATAATGAGAATGATTATCTGATTCTTCACGAGAAGGATTTTGAGCATTAAAGTGGTTTTTAAGGAGGAGAAACACTATGGGGAACATTTCTGAGTATGATATGTATCTGTTCGGCGCAGGCGTACATTACGATATGTACATGAAACTGGGGGCGCACCCGTGCAAAAAGGGCAGATGGCAGGGCGTCAACTTTGCGGTCTGGGCACCGAATGCAAAACGTGTCTGGGTCATTGGTTCTTTCAATGACTGGAACGAGACTTCCCACGAAATGAAACGGCTGGAGCCAAATGGAATTTACGAACTGTTTGTCAGCGGTGTCAAGATCGGTGATATGTATAAATACCTCATCGAGACGCAGGATGGCAGAAAATTATATAAGGCAGATCCATATGCAAATTATGCGGAAATGCGTCCGGGAACTGCTTCTAAAGTTGCGGATATCAGCAAGCTGAAATGGTCTGATGAAAAATGGATGGAAGCCCGTGCAGCGCACAAAGACGATGATGTATATCGTCAGCCGATGTCAATTTATGAGGTTCATCCGGGCTCCTGGAAACGGCATGAAGGCTATGATGAAGATACCGGTTTTTATACATACCGTGAACTGGCAGTGGAACTGACCAAATATGTGAAAGAGATGGGATATACCCATGTTGAATTGATGGGTATTTCCGAGTATCCATTTGATGGTTCCTGGGGTTATCAGGTAACCGGATATTTTGCACCGACTTCCCGGTATGGAACACCAGAGGATTTTGCATATCTGGTAAACTATCTGCACAAACATAAAATTGGCGTTATCCTCGACTGGGTTCCGGCTCATTTTCCAAGAGATGCGCATGGACTGGCTGAGTTTGACGGAACCTGCCTATACGAATATGCAGATCCGAGAAAAGGCGAGCATCCGGACTGGGGAACCAAGATTTTTGACTATGGAAAGACAGAAGTTAAAAACTTCCTGCTGAATTCCGCATTGCTCTGGGTAGAAAAATACCATATTGACGGACTCCGTGTGGACGCGGTTGCTTCCATGCTGTATCTGGATTACGGAAAAGAAGCCGGTCAGTGGGTACCAAACGAGTATGGCGAGAATAAAAACCTGGAAGCTATCGAGTTCTTCCGTCACTTAAATACACTGGTTTGCGGCAGAAATCCGGGAACAGTCATGATTGCAGAAGAATCTACCGCATGGCCGATGGTAACCGGAAAAGCGGAAGACGGCGGTCTGAACTTTACTTATAAATGGAATATGGGATGGATGCATGATTTCCTGGATTACATGAAGCTGGATCCGTATTTCCGTAAAGATAATCATAACAAGAT
>CAVAFS010000028.1:0-2289 GCA_963587975.1 Bulleidia sp.
TTCCAGCACCTGAGATACAAACTCCACTTTTCCGGACGGCGTAGCAAACCCGTTTTTCTCATATGTTTTGAATTCCGGTGGAATGATCACTTTTCCCTTTAATCCTTCCGGATGCTCCCGCAGTTCCTGAATCGTCAAACCGGATGGCTGCAAAATGTAATCCATGTAGTGCTCATATCCCTGACCAAGTGCCTCATCCGTCAGATGCATCGCATTCAGCATTCCGATCATGATCTCCACATCATTTTTTGCCTCTCCCAGCGGCGGAATAGCCTGCTCCGACAGGAAAAACATACCGCCCCGGCCATTTACAACCACATCCCGCTCAAAGGTGGAGGCCGCAGGCAGCACCAGATCTGCCATCTTACTGGAATCTGACAAAAACAGATCCGTATTCACATAAAAGTCAAGGGTTCCAAGTGCTTTTTGCAAGTGCTCCGGCTCCGGCCACATCCGGCAGTTTAATCCAAAACCAACCACGGCTTTGATCGGATACGGCTGTGCTTCCAGAATGTTATCCGCCAGCCGGCTGCACTGCGCCTCCTCGCAAGGCAGATCAAACCAGGCCGGGAACTCTTTTTCTCCAATTGCTTCTATCCCATTCAGCCGTTTCACATTTCCCATGTACTCATTACACGGAGAAGCCGGTCCCGGCCGGGATGGATTTCCGCCTGGAATATCATAATTTCCGGTCAGTGCGATCAGACACATCACCGCACGGTAATTTTGCATTCCATTGATATGATGCACCACCGGTGACGCGGAAAACATCACTGCCGCAGGGCTGTTTTTCGCATAAATTCGTGCCGCCTGCCGAATCAGGTCTGCATCTACACCGGTAATCTCCGCCGCCTTTTCCGGTGTAAACTGCTGCACATATGCACGATATTCCTCAAATCCATACACATATTTTTCTACAAATTCATGGTCATACAGATTCTCCTCAATAATCACCTGTCCCATAGACAATGCCAGCACCCCGTCCGTACCAGGAATCAGTTTCAGGTGCAGATCAGCCGCCTGACTGGTCACCGTCTCCCGTGGATCCACGGAAATAATATTGACACCGCGTTCCTTCAAAGACTGATACATCGGCGCCATGGACATATTGGAATAATATAGGTTGTTACTCCATACCAGAACCGTTTTCGCATGCATCATATCCGGAAAACAAATATTATTTCCATAAATGGAACGCCAGGCCATAGCCGCCGACTGAAAACAGGTGCTGGACTCCGTACAGTAATTCGGAGAACCATACGCATTTGCCAGACGCAGCAGCGCCGGACGGTACCACTTCGGATATCCTGCATAAAATACCGTCGACTGCGGACCATATTTTTCCCGAATGCGCAACAGATTTTCGGCAATCATCGCATACGCTTCCTCCCAGGAAATGCCTTCAAACTTGCCGCTTCCCCTTTCGCCCACGCGCTTCATCGGATATAAAATCCGGTCTTTGTTATATACATACTGCCTGGATGCAGCTCCCTTAGAGCACAAACCGCCCTGCTGTCCCGGCCAGTCCCTGCTGCCTTCCACGGAAATCAGTTTTCCATCCTGCACATAGGCATCAATGGGACATCCTGCGGAACAGATGTTACAGCGGACTTTTTTAATTTCAGTTTTTTTCGTCATACTTTTATGTCATCTACCTTTAGTAAACTTTAATCTTCTGCTGTCTTAATTAGTCCAGACCTTCGGCCGCCATTTCAGCGCGAATCTCATCCTCAGAAGCCGCCATTGCATGAAGTGTCAGCTCCAACAGCTTGTCCAGTTCCCAGCCAAGCTGCTCTGCGCCGCGGGCAATTACCTCTCTGGAACAACCAACTGCAAAGCCTTTTGCTTTGTACTTTTTCTTGAGAGATTTCAGTTCCATATCTTTTGTGCTCTTGGATGGACGCATCAATGCTGCCGCCCAGATCAGACCGGTAAGCTCATCTGCCGCAAAAAGTACTTTTTCCATTTCGTGCTCTGGCTCTACATCGATGGTTGCACCACATTCCACCGTAATTCCATAACCATGAGAACATACTGCATGAATAACATCTTCTCCAACGCCTGCATCACGTAATAATTCCGGTGCTTTCAGGCAATGCTCCGCCGGATACAGTTCAAAATCAATGTCATGCAAAAGTCCTACAATGCCCCAGTACTCTGCATCTTCTCCATAGCCAAGTTCATTGGCATACCATTTCATTACGGCTTCCACAGTGAGGGCATGCTGGATGTGGAAAGAATCCTTGTTGTATTTTTTTAACAGGTCGAAGGCCTGCTGACGGGTAATTG